>DATDOP010000020.1:0-4078 GCA_035293185.1 Dehalococcoidia bacterium
GCGAAAGGTAGGGCGACCCAGCCGTGCCCGGCGATGATCGCCGCGACGAGGCCGTAGGTCGCGGGCGCCTCCGCGAAAGCGTAGCCGGCCGAAGCCAGCCTCTGGGGCAGGACGTCTGCCTTGCGCGTCATCTGAGGCAGCACGATCAGCCGGGCAAACAGGAAACCGGTGATGCCCACGAAGAACATGACGATTGGTATAACAGCGCGAACCGTGTCTTCGTACGGAGCATCGACCGTCTCACCGGCGATCACACCGGCCACCGTGACCACGAAAATCGCGCTGAGGAACAGCCAGCGCAGCAGGGGCTCGGTGTTGGGTATGGGTGCAGCGGGCTGGTTCAAGCGAAGGTCCTGACCTGAGCGCTCGAGCGGGTCGTGGTTAGCCCTTGATTAGCCCCAGTCGCGCGAAGCTTTTGTCCACCTCGCGGGTGTAGTAGGCGTAGTCGAAGATCGCGTCCAGGTCTGAGGGCGTGAGGTGCTGCGTTACGCCGGGCTCCTCGGCGATGGTCTGGCGGAAGGGACGGCGTTCGTCCAGAGCGACGTGGCCGGCGTGCTGCACCAGCGGGTACGCGTCCTGCCGCGACATGCCTTTCTCGACCAGCGCCAGCAGCACGCGCTGCGAGAACACGACGCCGAAGGTCAGCTCCATGTTCTGCAACATGCGCTGCGGATACACCACCATGCCTTTCACGATGCTCGTAAACAGATCGAGGATGTAGTCCAGCGCGATGCAGGAGTCGGGCAAGATCACGCGCTCGACGGACGACTGGCTGATGTCGCGCTCGTGCCACAACGCCACGTTCTCCAGCGCCGCGATCGAGTTCGCGCGCAGCACGCGCGCCAGGCCGCAGACGCGCTCGCACTTCTCCGGGTTGCGCTTGTGCGGCATCGAGCTGGAGCCCTGCTGGTGACGCAGCGTTTCGCCCTCGATCGGCCGCAGGTGCAGGTCGAGGTTGCCCATACTGAACGGCTCCTCGGCCTCGCCGACCTCCGTGCGCTGCAGGTGCCGCAGCTCCGTGGCGAAGCGTTCGAGCGAGGCGCCGATCAGCGCCAGCGTCTGCAGGAAGTGCGCGTGGCGATCGCGCGAGACGACCTGCGTGCTCACAGCATCAACGCCGAGGCCGAGGCGTGCGCAGACGCGGTCTTCCAGCTCCGGTGGCACCGTCGCGTGGCTGCCCACCGGCCCGCTGAGCTTGCCGACGGCGATGTCTTGCTTCGCGGCCTCGAGACGCGCCTGGTCGCGGCGCACTTCGTCGAGCCAGTTCAGCAGCTTGAGGCCGAAGGTGATCGGCTCGGCGTGCATGCCGTGGGTGCGGCCCATCATCAGCGTGTCTTTGTGCTCCAGCGCCCGCGTTGCGATCGCCGATTCCAGCCTGCGCAGGTCTTCGGCGATGATCTCCGCCGCCTCGACCATGCGCAGGGCGGTCGCCGGGTCCTCGGTGTCGTAGGAGGTGAGGCCGAGGTGAACCCAGCGCGACTCCTCGCCGAGGCTGTCGCTGACGGAGCGCAGGAAGGAGTTCATGTCGTGGTGCATCTCGCGCTCGTAGCGCTCGACGTCTTCGAGACGGAACGAGGCGTTGCGCGCGATCTTGTCGGCGGACTCGCGGGGCACGGCGCCCATGTCGGCCCAGGCCTGCACGGCGGCGATCTCCACCTTGAGCCAGGAGGCGAACTTATTCTCCTCCGACCACACTCGGGACATCTCCGGACGGGAGTATCTGGGGATCACGGCTTAGTGTATTTCACGGCGCGGAGGCGAGACAAGGCTCTCAGATTTCCGGTTTCAGCCCTATGTCGCGGCGGTAGTGGGCGCCTTCGAAGTGGATGCGCTCTACGTTGGCGTAGGCCTTCCGGCGCGCCGCCTCCAGCGTGGGACCGGTCGCCGTGACGCCGAGCACGCGACCGCCCGCCGTGACCAGCGTCCCGTCCTCGCGGCGCCGCGTGCCGGCGTGGAACACGACCACGTCGTCGTCTACGTCTTCGAGGCCGGTGATCGGCAGGCCGGTGGGGTAGGAGCCCGGGTAGCCGCCGGACGCCATGACCACGCAGACAGAGGCAGCGTCGCTCCATTCGACCGGTACGTGCGCAAGGCGGCCGCGGACCGACGCCGAGACGATCTCCAGGAGGTCCGTCTTCAGCCGCACGAGGAGCGCCTGCGCCTCGGGGTCGCCGAAGCGCGCGTTGCACTCGAAGACCTGGATGCCGCTCTCGTTGACGAAGACGCCGGGGTAGACGATGCCGCGAAACGGCGTCCCCTCCGAGGCCATCGCGTGCACCAGCGGCTCTAGCACTCGCGACGTGATCTCGCCCTGCAACGACGGCTCGGCCCACCAGGGCGGGCTGTACACGCCCATGCCGCCCGTATTTGGCCCCCGGCCGTTGTCGAACACGGTCTTGTGGTCGCAGGACAGCGGCATCGCTACCACCGTCTTGCCGTCGCTGAACGCGTGCCCTGAGACCTCGCGCGCGGTGATGCGCTCCTCGATCGTCAGGCGCCTGCCGGCGTCGCCCAGCGCGTGCAGCTCATCGATCGCTGCCAGCGCCTCGTCCGTCGTCGACGTCACGATCGCGCCTTTGCCCACCGCCGGGCCGTCGGCCTTGACCACGACCCGCGTCTTCGCGGCCCGCACGTAGACTCGCGCCGCCTCGACATCGTCGAAGATCTGGGTTTGGGTGTGGGGTACCCCATGGCGCCGCATCAGCTGCTTTGCCCACGCCTTGCTTGCCTCCAGGCGCGCGGCGGACTTGCTCGGCCCGAAGGCGGGGATGCCGGCCGCCTCAAAGGCATCGACCAGGCCCCAGGAGAGGGGGTCGTCCGGCGCGACGAACGCGAGGTCGATCCGCAGATCGAGCGCCTTCTGCGTCGCGGCCTGCAGATAGGCGGCGATTTCAGCCTGCGACGCCGTCGTCCTGGGGACCGGCAGGTCGACGTTCTGCGCGATCTGGGCGCTGCCCGCGTTGCCGGGTGCCACGAACAGATCGGTCAGCCGCGGCGACTGCGCCAGCTTCCAGGCGATCGCGTGCTCCCGCCCGCCCGAGCCAATGAGCAGGACCCTCATCGAATGATTCTCACTTGGACGCCGATCTCCCTTGCGGCATGAATGGAGCCGCGGTCACCAGTTACGAGCGTCGACCTCGTCATCTCCGCGACAGCAACGTATTGCAGGTCATAGCCCTTCCGATGTTGGAATCTATCCGCCAATTCGAAGGCCCTGGCGAATTGCTGAGACGAGTCGACGAGACTGAACGGAATCTGCAGCATAGTCGCGAGGAGCAGCTGTCCCTCGTCCCGGGTGACGCGGCCTTCGAACACCTGGACGTGCAAGACGGACGTGCATTCCGGCAGGAGCACCTGCGCCGCATACAACTCATCGAGTGCGCTGAGGTCGTCGAAGAAGGCCTGCGCCGCCAAGGCTCCTCTCGGCAGCAGGCGATTAACCACGACATTGGCATCAACGGTGTATCGAGCCAAGCCTCAGGCTTCCTCGCGGACTTGCCGTACCATCTCCACCGCATCGAAGACATAGTCCGGGTTTCTCTCGGCAATCTGGCGGCGAATCCTGTCCACTTCGTCGAAGAACCCAGGCGGGAGCAGCGGCTCCTTCGCTCCGACCAACCGTATGCTCTCCTCTTCGACGAACCACTGGTTGCCGATGCGCTGGCCTTTGAGCTTGCCCTCGCGCAGCTTGCGGCGCACCTGCTCGATCGAGCGGTCCATGCGCTTCGCCGCTTCTGCAACCGTGATCATGCCCTTCGTGTCGATCATGCTTTCATCGTAGGACATGTTGTTGAGGACAACAACATCAGGGCGGGTTGAGCCTGCGAATCACCTCGTCGTGCAGGGCCTGCGACGTCGTGGCGACGATGGAGTTTGCGCCGATGGCGTCGTTGCCCTGCCAGCCGGTGATCACGCCGCCGGCGCCACGGACGATGGGAATAAGGGCGGCGATATCCCAGGGGTTCATGACCGGGTCGCACATGATCTCCGCGTGGCCGGTCGCGAGCAGCAGGTAGCCGTAGCAGTCGCCCCAGGTACGCACCAGCTTCACGTCGCGCATCAGGGCGTCGAACGCCGC
>DATDOP010000021.1:0-7743 GCA_035293185.1 Dehalococcoidia bacterium
CCGCGCGCAGCATCATCGCCGAGGCGGTGCTCAGGAGCGCCGGCAAGGACGCCTTCGAGGTCCACAGCGCCGGGACGGAGCCGAAGGGCATCAACCCGTTCACGGTGAAGGTGCTGCAGCAGGACGGCATCGATATGGACAGCTTCCGCTCGAAGAGCCTGAACGAGTACCTGGAGCAGCGCTTCGACTACGTGATCACGGTCTGCGACCGCGCCGCAGAACGCTGCCCCGTCTTCCCCGGCGATCCGCAGCGCATTCACTGGAGCTTCCCCGACCCCGCGACCGTCGAAGGTACGGACGTCGTCAAGCTCGCGGCGTTTCAGACCACGCTGCGGGAGATGCGGCAACGCATCAGCCTCTTCATCCAGGTGGCGCTGAGGGCAGCCGCAAGCGTGTGAAAAGACTGATGGCTGACAGCTGCGGACTGTAAACTCCCTGCGGAAGTGGATGGGGCCCGGTGGCTCCCGCGGTCTTCAAAATCGTTGCGGCCTAACCACGTTGGGCTGGGAGGGTTCGACTCCCTCGCACTTCCGCCAACAAACGCCCCTCCCAGCAACCCCGCTCGGGGAGCAGAGGGAACAGAGGGAACACTTCGCGCTGTGTTCCTTTTTTTCCTGCGGGTGAGGCGCCGCTACGCGGCGTGATGGTGGTGGCGCGCTTCGCCGAGGATCGTCTCCTGGAAGCCGGCGCAGATGCGGTCGAAGCTGAGGGGCATCGACGGGTAGGAGGCCAGCAGCAGCTCCTTCGAGGTTTCACCCATCGTGCAGCCCTCGACGGTCGCCCGCTGGATTACCGAGCCGCCGACCTTCTCGGCGTAGCGTGCCGCGATTTCGAAGTAGATGCCGGCGGCGATGCGTTTGCCGAGGTGGTGATGAAAGGCGCTGATCGCGGGAGAGATGCTCAGCTCGAGGGCGTCCTTGATCACGTGAACCGTGACGACTGCGCCCTCCTCCGGGACGGCGCGCTCCCAGCGCATCGCGAAATCAGGGTTGTCGGGCGAGAAGTAGACGGGCTTGAATTGACCGATCGTCAGGGTTGCCCTCGCCAGCTCCAGGTCGAGGGGCCGGACGACGGTGCGGCAGCACACCTTAGTTGTCCCGAGCGGCAAGCATTCTAACGCCGAAGGCGAAGAGCAGCGCTGCCAGAAGCCAGGCCTTGACGGGGCGCCTGTGAGTGGGTGTAGTGCGCTTCTCCACAGCGGTTTCGGACATAACGTCACCTCTGAGGGCCACTGTCTACCTCTTTAGCGATCCTCACAATCAGGGATCGACCTGAATTCCCGAAACGTGCAGGCGTAGAATCGCTGCGTGAGCAACGAGTACCGGCGCCTGCCGTCCGTCGACCGCGTCCTGGCTGAGGAGGCGATGCGTGACGCCGCGGCGGAACTCGGCGCCGAAGCCACAACCGAGGCCGCGCGCGCGGAGCTGGCCCAGCGCCGCACCGCGTTGGGCAACGGTGGCGCCGACGTTTCGCTAGCGTCGATCGCCGAAGCGGCGGTTGAGCGCGCTTATGCCTCGCTGCGTGCCAGCCTGAGACCCGTGATCAACGCGACCGGCGTGATCATCCACACGAACCTCGGCAGGGCGCCGCTTTCGGACTCTGCGCTGGCGGCGATGACGGCCGTGGGCCGCGGCTACAGCAACCTCGAGTACGAGCTGGAGGCCGGTGAGCGCGGCAGCCGCTACGACCACCTGGAAGCGCTGCTCTGTCGGATCACCGGAGCCGAAGCAGCGATCGCCGTGAACAACAACGCCGCGGCGCTGCTGCTCACGCTTTCGGCGCTGGCCCAGGGACGCGAGGTCGTGATCTCGCGCGGGCAGCTCGTGGAGATTGGCGGCGGTTTTCGCATCCCGGACGTCATGGCGCAGAGCGGCGCGACCCTGGTTGAGGTGGGGACCACGAACCGGACGTATCTAAGAGACTACGAGGCCGCCATAGGCGAATCGACGCTGGGGCTGATGCGGGTGCACGCCAGCAACTTCCGCGTCATCGGCTTCGTGGAGTCCGCGGCGCTGCCGGACCTGTCGCGGCTGGCGCACGAACGGGGGCTGCTGCTGCTCGACGACCTGGGCAGTGGTTGTCTGCTGGACACGCGCCGGTACGGCCTCTCGGTGGAGCCGACGCCGCAGGAGAGCATCCGCGCCGGCGCGGACCTGGTCATGTTCTCCGGCGACAAGCTGCTGGGCGGGCCGCAGGCGGGCATCATCGCCGGCAAACGCGACCTGGTCGCGAGGCTGCGGCGACACCCGCTGGCGCGGGCATTGCGCATGGACAAGTCAAGCATCGCGGCGCTGAATGCCACGCTGCTGCACTACGTCAAAGGCGAAGCCGAACGCGAAGTGCCGGTTTGGCGCATGATCGCGATGCCGTTGAGCGAGGTCACGGCGCGAGCACGGCGCTGGGCGCGCTTGATCGGCGACGGCGCGACGGTGGTTGACGGGCGGTCGATGATCGGCGGCGGCAGCCTGCCGGAGGAGAGCCTGGCGACGAAGCTGGTCGCGCTGCCGGCCGAGAGCGGCGCCGCTCTCGAAGAACTCGCGAAACGCCTGCGCCTGGGCGAGCCGGCGATCATCGGGCGCATCGAGGATGGGCGCCTGCTGCTTGACCCCCGCACCGTTGAGCCGAGAGAGGACGCGACGGTGGTGTCGGGCGTGAAGGCGGCGCTGGCGAAGTGAGGGGCGGAGCCTGGTCAAGGAGCGCGTGGTTCGACTCGGCTCACCACGAATGGGTTTCAAGGGCGGGTCGCCGTTGTCGGGAACGACCCTGAGGGATGAATCCCTCAGCTTCGACGACGAACCCGTCTGGAGGGAGCGTCGGCCAAGCTGCGGGTTTCAACCCGCAGAGTCGTTCAGACTTGGAGACGCGGGAGTCTTCCTTGTCAAACGCGTCGTAGAATAGCGCGACACCCTCAGCAAAGGACGGCGCCGATGATCCTGCTCAACCCGGAAGGCTCCTCACAGGAAGGCCACGCACCGCTGGCGCCGCGGCCCGGCAACCTCAACGGCAAGCGCATCGGGCTGCTGAGCAACTCGAAGCTCAACGCCGATGCCGTCCTATACGCGGTCGGCGAGTTGCTGGCGCAGCGCTTCGAGGTGAGCGAGATAGTGCACCGCAGCAAGCCCAACTTCTCGCTGCCGGCGTCTGAGGCGACCTTCGACGAGCTGGCGGCGAACTGCGACGTCGTGCTCGCCGGGGTGGGCGATTGAGGCAGCTGTAGTGCGGCCAGTGTGGCCGACGCAACCCTCCTCGAAAAGCGAGGCGTCCCGACGGCGTGTGTGATCACGCACCAGTTCACGCGTGCCGCCAACGCCATGGCCCGCCGCAACGACTATCCGGACTTCAAGTACGCGACGGTGCCGCATCCCATCGGCAACCTGAAGCCGGAGCAGATCCGGCAGCGCGCCCTGGAAGTGCTGCCGCAGGTCATCGAGATCCTCGGGCTGGAGTAGGAGAGCGCGCGTGACGTTTGAGCCGACCCCGCTTCAGACACCCCCGCTTCAGACAGTCGAAGAGCTGACGCTGCAGGACATGCAGAAGGCGCGCGCCGCCATCGAGTACTACTACGCGAAGGGCTGGACGGACGGCCTGCCGGTGGTCCCGCCGGTGGAGGAGTTCGTGGCGGAGCTGCTGGCGCAGACGGACCGCAGCCCGGACGAGGTGCTGCTGGTCCAGAAGCACCTCAACCGCACCTGCAACATCCGACAAGCGGCGATTAACGCCGTAATGGCGGGCTGCAAGCCGGAGTACTTCCCCGTGCTGCTGGCGTCGCTCGACGCGTTTCGCACGATGGACTCCGGCGGCGGGCTGCTGCAGAGCACGACCGGCCAGGCGACGATGCTGATCGTCAACGGCCCGGCGCGCGACAAGCTGGGAGTGAACTACCTGGAGAACATCTTCGGCCCCGGCGACCGCGCCAACGCGACGCTGGGACGGGCGCTGCGCCTGATCATCATGAACGTGCTGGGCGTCAAACCGCACGAGTTCGACCAGAGCACGCAGGGCACGCCGGCGAAGTTCGCCTTCTGCATCGGCGAGAACGAAGAGGACAGCCCGTGGGAGCCGCTGCACGTCGAGCGCGGCTTTGCGCCGGAGGCGAGCACGGCGACGATGATGATGGTGCGCAGCGACCTGCACGTCGAGCACCGCAGCACGCAAGTGCCGGAAGAGATCCTGATGACGATCGCGGACTCGATGTCTTACGCCGGCGGCATCTACGAGGCGCCGCCGTACAACCTGAACTGCGTCTGCGCCGTCGTCATGGGGCCGGAGCACGCCAACATCGTCGCGAGCAAGGGCTGGTCGAAGCAGGACGTGAAGCAGTTCCTCTGGGAGCACTGGGGCAGGACGAAGCAGCAACTCGCTGTGTTCGGCAAGACGATCGGGCTGGAGAAGGAGGCTGACGACGCCTTCATTCACGCAGCCAAGGGCCCGGACTCGATCCTGCTCGTCGTCTCCGGGGCGCCGAACGCCGGCGTGTCTACCGTCTGCCCCAACTTTGCGCCCGGCGACACGCGCACGCCGCGCAACGCCACGGCGGAGATCAAACTCGTCTAATCGCAGAACCTACCTGCCAGGTGGCCGGGCCGAATGGCGCTGGTCGCCGATCAGTCGGTCCCCGATGATCTATGGTGGCGCTATCTCTGGGCGTCTTAGGGGGCAGGCATGTGGCACTCAGACGATGGCATGGGCTGGTGGATGCTGTTTGGCGGCGTTCTCTTCACGCTTTTCTGGATCTCAATACTGTGGTTGTTCCTGCAGTCAGCCTGGGCCGGCGTGAGGCCGGACAAGGACGACTCGCCACTTCAAATCGCCAAACGACGTTATGCGCGTGGTGAAATCACCCGGGATCAGTTCGAGGAGTTGCGACGCGACCTGACCTGATCGAAGCCAGTCCCGCGACCATGTACTGGCCCTGAGTCCCTGGATTCGCTAGCGTATGCTGCGAAAGAAAGGGATTTCCTCTCATGCAGCAGAACACGGACCGCATCCTCACCACACACGTCGGCAGCCTGGCGCGGCCGCACAACGTCCTGGACATGATCCAGGCGCGGCTCAAGGGCCAGACCGTAGACGAGGCGGCGTTTAGCGCGGCGCTGCGCAAGGGGGTCGAGGACATCGTCAAGAGGCAGGTCGAGTGCGGCGTCGACATCGTCTGCGATGGTGAGATCAGCAAGACGAGCTTCAACCTTTACGTGCGCCACCGCCTCGGCGGCTTCGAGCCGTCGCCTGAAGGCGCGCCGATGGCGATGGGACGCTACGGCGACACCAAGGAGACGCTCGCCTTCCCGGAGTACTACAAGTGGTACGAAGGACAGCGCGAAGACCGCCATCCTGTCGAGGAGGAACGAACGCCGCTGATTTGCAGCGGCCCCGTTACCTACATCGGCCAGGCGGAGCTGCAGCGCGACATCGACAACCTCAAGGTGGCGATGCAGGCCTCGGGCGCGAAGTGGGGCTTCATGCCGGCGATGGCGCCGCGCGCTCCCGGCCGCAACAAGTTCTACAAGACAGACGACGAGTACATGCAGGCCGTCTCCGACGCGCTGAAGGTCGAGTACAAGGCGATCGTCGATGCCGGGCTGATCCTGCAGGTGGACGACCCCACCTTCGCGACGATGTACGGCCACGACACCGCGCCCGAGGAAGTGCGCCGCCGCGACGCCGCCCAGCAGGTGGAGGTGCTGAACTACGCGCTCAAGGGCATCAACCCGGAGAACGTGCGCTATCACACCTGCTACAGCATCAACATCGGCCCGCGTGTCTATGATGCGCCGCTGGCGGACTTCATCGACCTGATGTTGCAGATCAACGTCTCCGGCTACTCCTATGAGGTCGCGAACTCGCGTCACGCGCACGAGTGGCACGTCTGGGAGCACACGAAGCTGCCGGACGGCAAGGTGATCATCCCCGGCGTGATCAGCCACGCAACCGCGCTGGTCGAGCACCCGGAGTGGATCGCGGACCAGATCGAGAACCACGCGAAGCTCGTCGGCAAAGAGCGCGTCATCGCGGGCGCCGACTGCGGCTTCTCGTCCGTCGCCGGTTACAACCCGGAGATTCACCCGACGGTTGTCTGGGCGAAGTTCCAGGCGATGGCGGAGGGCGCGCGGATCGCCAGCAAGCGGTTGTGGAAGTGAGAGAGTAACAAGTAACCAGTTACAAGTAACAAGACTCGGCGCAACCACGCTTGTCTTGTTACTTGTTGCCTGTTACTGGTTACTATCTCTCCGGAGGAGCCATCAATGCTGAAGACCGAATGCAACCACCTGGCTCAGTTCAGCAAGGAAGTGCAGCCCAAGGCTGACAAATGCCAGGTCTGCGGCATCAACGGCCCGCTGCGGATGTGCACAGAGTGCGGCTTCGTCGGCTGCTGCGAGTCGATGAACTCACACGATACGGAGCACTGGCAGCAGACCGGGCACCCGATCATCGCGCGCATGCCGCTAGGCGAGGCGTCCTGGATCTGGTGCTACGAGCACAAGGACTACCTGAAGGACGCTTGAGGTGAAGCGGGGCTGGGCGTTACAGCTCATCCCTGGCGTCTACCTGTTGGGCGTGCTCGGCCCAAATTACGCTGGGCTCGTCGCCAGCGGTCTCGTGACGGTGATCATCCGGGGAATCGATATGTATGTGCATTCCGGGACGGCTGCCCGGCTGCAACGCATGACGAGACGGCTGGAGACGAATCCAGTGGCGTTTGTCGCGACAATGACGCTCAGCCTTGTTGTCCTCGGCAGCGTGGCCGGCGCATTCGCGGGAAACGTGCTGAGCTACGCCGCTCGGGGGTTGCTGTTCGGCCTGATCTGTGGAGTCATCGCATTCCTAGTGCTTGAGCCGAGCGAATCGCCGTCTCCAGGTCAGGTCCCCGACTCTGCCTAGGCGTCCTCTGCCAGGCGCAGGCCCATGAACTGCCAGCGCAGGTAGGGCTGGAAGAAGTTGCGGTACGTGGGGCGGATGTGCGACAGCGGCGTGGCGCAGGAGCCGCCGCGAAGCACCATCTGATTCGACATGAACTTGCCGTTGTATTCGCCGACGGCGCCCGGTAGGGGCTCGAAGCCCGGGTAGGGCAAATACGCGCTCTGCGTCCACTCCCAGACGTCGCCGAAGAACTGCGACGAGCCGTTGCTCAGCGGCGCCACGTGGTAGCGCCCCGAATCGACGAAGTTGCCCTCGAGCTTCCGGCCCGCGGCCGCGAGCTCCCACTCAGCCTCCGTCGGCAGGCGCTTGCCGGCCCAGCGGGCGTAGGCGTCGGCTTCGTAGTGCGAGACGTGGCAGACGGGCTCGTTGGCGTCGACTTTGCGCATGCCGGCGAGCGTGAAGTTCCACCATTCGCCTTCGCGCTGCTCCCAGTACAGCGGGCTCTGCCACTTCTGCTCGTTGAGCGTGTACCAGCCGTCGGAGAGCCAGAGGTCGCTGCGCTGGTAGCCGCCGTCGTTCATGAAGGCCAGGTATTCGGCGTTGGTGACGAGACGGTCCGCGATGCGGAAGTCGTTGAGGAACACGGGGTGCCGCGGCGACTCGTTGTCGAAGGCGAAAGAGCCGTTGTCGAAGCCGGTCTCGTGCAGGCCGCCTTTGAACTCCAGCCAGCGCAGGGGCCGCACGGGCTGCGAAGGCGTGTGTTCGCGCTCGCGGTAGACGGGCTCCAGCGGGTTGCACCACAGGATGTGTTTGATATCGGTGACCAGCAGCTCCTGGTGTTGCTGCTCGTGGTTCAGGCCGATGGTCAGCGTCGGCTCGATGCGC
>DATDOP010000022.1:0-9965 GCA_035293185.1 Dehalococcoidia bacterium
GTGGAGCGCTACCGCGACGTCACGCGCGGCGCCACGCGCCCCGAAGTGCTCAGCGGCGTCGGGCCATTTGGCGGGCTGTTCGCGCTGGGCAACAAATATCGCGATCCCGTCCTTGTTTCGAGCACCGATAGCGTCGGCACCAAGGTGAAGCTCGCAGCGCTGGTGGGGCGCTACGAAGGACTGGGACATGACGTCGTAAACCAGTCGGTCAACGACGCCCTGACCACCGGAGCCGAGCCGCTGTTCTTCCTCGACTACATCGCCAACTCAGACCTGACGCCTGACCAGAAGGTCGAGCTGGTAAAGGGCATCGCGGCGGCCTGCGAGGCGTCCGGCTGCGCGCTGCTCGGCGGCGAGACGGCCGACATGCCGGACATCTACCGCCCCGGCGACTTCGACCTCGCCGGCTTCGTAGTCAGCGTCGTCGAGCGCGACGAAATCATCGACGGCTCCGGTATCGTGGCCGGCGACCTGCTGCTCGGGCTGCCCTCGAACGGGCTGCACACCAACGGCTACTCGCTGGCGCGGCCGGCGCTGGGCATCGGCACGGACGCGTCGCACGCCGATCAAGACCGCGAACGCCTGCTGCGTTTCGAGCCCGAGCTGGGAGAGTCGCTGGCCGATGCCCTGCTGAAGCCGCACATGCTGTACACGAACGCCGTCAAGCCGGCGCTGCGCCTGATCAAAGGGATGTCGCACAACACCGGCGGCGGCTTCGAGGAGAACCTGCCGCGCATGCTGCCCGACGGCGTCGCGGCGCGGCTGAACAAGGCTGCCTGGCCGGTGCCACCTATCTTCCCCTACATGCAGCGCGCCGGCGGCATCGAAGAGGCGGAGATGTACCGCGTGTTCAACATGGGCCTCGGCTTCGTGTTCGCCGTGTCGCCGGACGCCTCCGGGCGAGTGCAGTCGCTGGTGCCGGGCGCGTTGCGGGTCGGTGAGGTGGTCGATTTGAGGTCCCGTGCCGGGCGTGTTGCGTTCGTAGAGCGTTAGAATGGGTCATGTGAGAGTGCCACTTAGGATCACCAACCCCGACGATCCCGAACGGACCTTTCTGATCCCAGATGCCCTAGTCGACACGGGTGCGACATCCACCTGCGTGCCGGCGGCCATTGCTGAGAGCCTTGGTCTTCGGCTCCGAGGAAGTGCATCTGTCCGCACGGCTGAAGGTGTACTGGAGCTCGCTGCGTCTTGGGCAGAGCTTGAACTCCAGGGGAAGCGCCTAGTGACGCATATTTTGATCAGTGACACGCTGGACACAGTCCTGATTGGTGTCACCACGCTTGAAGGCATGGGCTTCGCTGTGGACCCACGCGGCGAACGACTCGTCCCGACAGAGCTTCTCCTCCTTTAGATGCGCGCCCTCCTCGCTCCCCACGACAAAGCAGGCGCCGCTGAACTCGCCGCCGCGCTCCAGGGCCTGGGCTGGGAGGTTACGGAGTCCGGCGGCCCCGAGGGTTGCGACCTCGTAGCGGAAAACCTGAAAGCGTTTGAGCCGGGCGACGCGGTTGACGTCGCGGGCGTGGCGGCGTTGCGGGCCGCGGCCTCCCAATACGAGAGCGTCATCGTCCTGTGCGACCCCTCGGACTATGAGCCGGCGCTGGCGGCGCTCAGGGACGGCGGCGTCTCGCAGGAGCAGCGCCGCGCGCTGGCAGCGAAGGCCTTTCAGCACGTCGCCCTCTACGACACGCTGGTCGCCCGCCACCTGCGCGGCGACTCCGACCCGCTGCCGGACGAGCTGACGATCGCGATGCTGAAGCGCACGGACCTGGAGCTGCGGTACGGCGAGAACCCGCACCAGGCAGGCGCGCTCTACCTCGAGGCCGGGGCCAAGCAGCAGGGTATCTCCGGCTTCACCCAGCTACACGGCATCCCGATGTCGTTCAACAACGTCCTGGACGCCGACGCCGCCTGGCGCACCGCGATCGACTTCCCGGACCCGACGGTAGTCATCGTCAAGCACCTCAACCCTTGCGGCCTGGCCAGCCACGAGGACCTCAGGGTCGCCTACGAACGCGCCCTGTCTGGCGACCCAATTTCGGCGTTTGGCGGCATCGTCGCCTGCAACCGGCCGATCGACGCCGGGCTGGCGGCGGCGATGCGCGCCAGCGTCAGTCCCAGCAGCGGCCAGCGCATGAGCTACCACATCATCATCGCGCCCGCATTCAGCGAAGACGCGCTTACAGAGCTGCGGCGCTGGCGTGACGTGCGCATCCTCCAGGTCCGCGAGGGCGACGCCTTCACCTACGACCTGCGCCGCGTCGGCGGCGGCTTCCTGCTGCAAGAGCCCGACCGCAAGCCGGACGATTCCCTTGAGCTGAAGGTGGCAAGCCGGCGGGAGCCGACGGAGGCAGAGATCGCGGACCTGCGCTTTGCGTGGCGGTTGTGCAAGCACGTCAAGTCCAACGCAATCGTCCTGGTCAAGGACCGCACGCTGCTGGGCATGGGCGCCGGCCAGCCAAACCGCGTCACGAGCGTGAAGCTCGCGATCGAGCGCGCCGGCGAACGGGCGCGCGGCAGCGCTCTGGCCTCAGACGCCTTCTTCCCCTTCTTCGACGGCATGGCGGTTGCGGCGGCGGCCGGCGTCGCGGCGGCAGCAGAGCCCGGCGGCTCCGTGCGCGACCCCGAGGTAATCGCAATCGCCGACGCTGCCGGGATGGCGCTGGTCTTCACCGGCGAGCGCCACTTCAGGCACTAGGGCTGTCAGCTATCAGCTGTCAGCCGGACAAACAAGATGCGTGACTTCAACAAACTGGATGTCTGGAGGCGGGGCCACGAACTCACCCTGGCGATCTACTCAGCGACTGCCACCTTCCCGAGGGACGAGTTATTCGGCTTGACCAGTCAGATTAGACGGGCGGCTAGCTCTGTCCCGGCTAACATTGCTGAGGGGTGTGGCCGCGACAGCGACGCGGACTTCGCCCGGTTTCTGCACATAGCGATGGGATCCGCGAGTGAACTCGAATATCACCTGCTCCTGGCACGCGACTTGGGCCACGTTCCTACCGATAAGTACTCAGGTTTGCGCGAGGAGACAACCCAGGTTAAGCGAATGCTTGCCGGACTCCTGCGCAGGCCGAAAGCTGATAGCTGAGGGCTGAGAGCTTAATGGCCAAAGTCGATGTAGTCCTGCCGGTTTATAACGAAGAGCCGGTGCTCGAGCGCAGCGTGCGCACCCTGCATCTGTTCCTCACCGACAACCTGCCGCACGAGTGGCGCATCCTGATCGCCGACAACGGCTCCAGGGACCGCACGCAGGAGATTGGGCAGCGCCTCGCCGCCGAGCTCGAAGGCGTTGAGATGCTGCACATCCCGGAGGCGGGACGCGGCCGCGCCCTGACCAGAGCCTGGCTCTCCAGCGACGCCGACGTGCTCTCGTATATGGACATCGACCTCTCCACCGACCTCGGCGCCTTCCCGAAGCTGGTCAGCGCCGTCGCGGACCAGGGCTTCGACGTCGCCGCGGGCACCCGCCTTGGCGCCGGCACCGAGACGACGCGCTCGCTGAAACGCGAGGTGCTCTCCCGTGGCTTCGTGCTGATGATCAACGTGCTCATGGGCACGAAGCTGCGCGACACCCAGTGCGGTTTCAAGGCGATCAGCCGGGCAGCCGCCCAGACATTGCTGCCACTGGTGCAGGACACAGGCTGGTTCTGGGACACGGAGCTGCTGCTGCTGGCGGCCCGCGGCGGCTGGCGCGTGACCTTCGTGCCGGTGCGCTGGCTGGAGGACACCGATAGCCGGGTGAAGATCGTCTCCACCGTGAGCAAAGACATGAAGGGCCTGCTGCGCATGCGGCGCTTCGACTGGTCGAAGGCGCGCAAAGGCACCCTGACGCCCGTTTAGACACCCTTCGCCGGGCTCCCCGGCGGGCCTTCCTGCAATCTTGATCACGAGTTGACACTAGTAGGGGACGCTGCTAGATTTCGGCTTGCTAAGGCCTTCACAAACCCACCAAGCACTGGGCACTACCCAGCCTGAAGGCGACGGGGCGAGATGGAACTCACAGGGCTGTTTATCGGTTTCCACCCCGACGAGGTATTCGGCTGGATCATCAATGGCCCCAAGCCGTTGGTGTCCGTCGACATGGCGGAGCTGGTCATCGTCTTCGGGACAATCGCCCTGAGTATGGGCGCCATGGTGGCTTTCGGTCACTGGTGGTCACGCTAGTCAGGAGCACGGCGAATGGCCGCGAGTAACCGTCCGCGCACAGAGAGACCGAAGGGCCCCGGCCTCCTGGGGACGATTTACGACAAGGTCTTCCACAACTACGTCTGGCAATCGATCTTCCGCAGCGGCTATCCCAATACGCCGCGCAACCAGATGCTAGCCGTCGCCACTAACGTCTTCCTGCACCTGCACCCCACGCGAATCCACAAGACTCACGTCAAGATCACGCACACCTACTGCCTGGGCGGGCTGAGCTTCTTCCTCTTCCTGGGCCTGACGGTTACCGGCGTCCTGCTGATGTTCTACTACGTGCCGTCCGTCGAGCGCGCCTACACAGACATCGCTGCGCTGGAGACGAACGTTCGCTACGGCTCGCTGATGCGCAACATGCACCGCTGGATGGCGCACGGCATGGTGCTCACCGTGCTGCTGCACATGATGCGCGTCTTCTACACAGGCGCTTACAAGCCGCCGCGCGAGTTCAACTGGGTGGTCGGCGTGATCCTGCTGATCCTGACGCTGCTGCTCAGCTTCACGGGCTACCTGCTGCCCTGGGACCAGCTGGCGCTCTGGGCGATCACCGTCGGCACGAACATGGTGGGCTCCGCGCCCGTCCTCGGCGACTCCGTGGTCTTCGTGATGCGCGGCGGCTTCGAGGTCGGCCCCAACGCCCTGATTCGCTTCTATACGCTGCACGTCATCGGCCTGCCGTTGGTAGCAGCGATCTTCATGGCCGTGCACTTCTGGCGCATCCGCCGCGATGGCGGCATGGCGCGGCCGCTGTAACCGGGCGTAAGGGGGAGCATTGGCAGCGACAACTCCGGCCCAGGTAAGACCACGACGCGAACGAGAGGAAGAGCTCCTCGTCTGGCCGGATCTGGTATTCGTCGAGTTCATCTGCGCGGTCCTCTTCACTTTCAGCTTCACAATCATCTCGGCCCTGGTTAACGCGCCGCTAATCAACCGCGCCAACCCGGACATCACGCCCAACCCGTCCAAGGCGCCGTGGTACTTCCTCAACCTGCAAGAGCTGCTGTTGCACATGAACCCGGCACTCGCCGGCGTCGTGGTGCCGACGATCTTCCTCATCGTGCTGGCCGCCGTGCCCTATCTCGACCGCAGCCAGGAGGGTCAGGGCACCTGGTTCGGCACCCCGAAGGCCGTCGCGATCACGATCTGGTCCGGCGTGTTCGCCCTCTTCGGCACGGTCCTCCTCATCCTGCTCGACTCCGGCAAGCACGCCGACTGGTACGAGCGGATTACCGGCAAGACCTGGATCGGCGACGTCTGGCTCGGCGAGAAGGAACAGATCTGGACGGACAAGACGGTCCACGGCGGCCCGCCGGACTGGGCGCCGGGCTTCCTCATCGCCGTATACGACCTGATCTTCAGCCGTAACTTCCGCGCCATCCAGACGGAGTGGACGTGGCAGATCGACCTGTTCGGCCTCGACGCGGGCTTTGGTACCCACGGCAAGAACGGCAAGATGGACTGGCCGGACGACTTCACGCGCATCCCGATCCCGTTCAACGGCACCGCCTGGCCCTGGAAGTGGGGCGGCAACCACGGCGAGCCGCCGCCGCAGTGGTATCAGGACCTGCCGGACTGGCTCACTGGCCTCCTGCCATACGACCTCAACGTCAACCTGCCCGCGCTGCTGGTGGAGATCATCATCCCGTCCACGCTGATGCTTGGCCTGCCGGCGCTGCTCATCTACATGCTGTGGCGCATCGGCTGGGTGAACACGCGCCGCGACGTTTTCCTGTCTCTGTTCAGCGGCTTCATAGTCGCCTACTGGGTGATGACGATCGTTGGTGCTATGTTCCGCGGCGCCGGACAGGAGCTGTCCATGCCGTGGGACGTGCCGACGATCGACTAGACCGTAAGGTCACCCTGTTAGACGCTACAGCCGTAGTTTGAGATAGCGAAAGGAGGACGATGCAATGGGGCGTTTGAGCACCTGGCCGGCGATTCTGGGTCTTTCCCTGGCCATGATCATCGTCGTCCTGCTTCGTGAAATACCGAGTTCGCTCTCTTACGCCAGCGGCATACTCGTCCTGATCAGCCTCCTCGGCTGGGTCCTGGAGGCACGCCAAATCGCGGGACCGGCGCCGGAGGTTGAGCCCGAGCACGAAGAGGAAGAAGAAGCACCAGGGCCCAGCTACTGGCCCGTCCTGCTCGCCCTCGGCATCGTCGGCATCGCATCCGGCCTGATCTATGACGGCAAGTACGGCGCGCTGGTCGTCGCGCTGCCCCTGGCGGCCGGCTCCGGCGCAGCCTGGGCATCAATCCTCAAGCGCGAGATGATTCCGACGCCCGAAGAGGCTGCGACCATTGCCGCCGGCCCGCCGATCGTCGCGTCCGGGGGGCGAATTCTCCTGCCCGTGGCGCCCAACCTGCTGGTAGCCCAGGCTGCTGGCGGCGCGGCAATCGCCATCGAGCGGCCTCAGACGAAGGAGGTCTCGCGCCGGTCCCTGATTCAGATCACGTTCTGGTCGGCGCTCGGCGCCGGTCTGCTGGCGATCGCCGGCTCGCTGATCGACTTCCTGTACCCGCGCGGCATCATCGGCTTCGGCGGCGTCGTCTCCCCTCCGGGCACCATCGACACCTACCCGCCGGGCAGCAAGACGCAGATCCCGGCCGGCAAGTTCTGGCTGGTCAACCTCACGGAGGAGCAGGGTGGCCCCGGCTTCCTGGCCCTCTGGTGGAAGTGCCCCCACCTGGGCTGCACGGTCCCCTGGCGCGAGAGCTTCGTCTTCAAGGACCCGGTGACCACAGCAAACACGCGTGGCTGGTTCCGCTGTCCCTGCCACGGCTCCACGTACAACAGCGCCGGCGTGCGCGTCTTCGGACCCGCGCCGCGTTCCATGGACCACATGAAGGTCACCATCGACTCAGCGTCAGGCCGAATCAGCGTTGATACCGGCACGATCACCAAGGGCACGCCCGACAACGCAACCTTCGCGGTGAAGGCGTAAGGGGCTTGATGAGCGCGAGCCGTAGCTTCAGGACGGTTGCATGAATACGCGAAAACAAGTCCTGATCATGACGACCCTGCTGCTGCTGATGCTGATCACCATCGCGGCCTACGCCGCCTGGTACCCCAGCCGGGCGGAAGACTCGGAAACACATTTCACAGAAGCCACCTCAGAGCGCGGGGCGATCACCTTCGCGCGCACCTGCCGCATTTGCCACGGCGACGTCGGTGAAGGCGGCGCGCTGGCCGGCAGGCTGCCGGCGGCGCTCCCCCTGAACACGCCGCGCCTGCAGGGTTTCATCACGACCAAAGCAATACTCACCGGCGCGCTCACGGCAACCGCCACGACCTTCGCGGTCACCGACATCGATGTGATCGCCGGCGGCGACGTGATCATGGTCGACGGTGAGCGCATGGAGGTCGAACAGGTCAACGACAAAGAACTCACCGTGAAGCGCGGCCTAGAACATACGGCAGCGGCGCAGCACTTCAAGGACGCGGCCGTGTACAAGTTCGACAAAGCCGCGTTCGATCTCCTCAACCCCACTTCCATTACCAACCTGATCACGAACACGATCACCTGCGGGCGCGTCGGCACGGCGATGCCCACGTGGGCCTCCAAGTACGGCGGTCCGCTCAGCGATGAGCAGATCCGCCAGCTGCAGGTCATGATCACGGAAGGCCGCTGGGACCTCGTTAAGGAAGAGGCCGACGTAGAGGACAAGATCACGGCCAAGCTGACTAGGCCCCTGGATGCCGACACGATTTCGATGTTCGTCGACGACGTGAGCGTCTTCAACCCCGACGGCGAGGCGATCCGCATCGGCGAGGAACGCATTCGCATCACTAGCGTTCCCAAGCTGGAGGAAAACCTGCAAGGCGAACTGCCGGATGACAAGAGCGGCGTCCTGACGATCCAGCGCGGCGTCCTGCAGAGCACGCCACTGGAGCACCCGATCGACTCAGTGCTCTACCGCTACCAGGAGACGCCGGAGCCTGCGATTAACCAGGCGGCGTGCGGTCAGACGGCGCAGGCGCCCGCCCCGGCAGGCACCCCGGAGCTGATCGAGCCCTTCACCGGCCAAACGGTCCTTGTAAAAGCCATCAACGTCGCCTTCGACCTGAGAGAGATTCGGATCAACAGCGGCGGCCAGGTCCGGGTGCGGTTCGAGAACCAGGAAGCGGTGCGGCACAACGTCGCGTTCTACAAGAGCGCCTCGGACTTCACGCCCGTCTCCAGCGGCAGCGTCGGTATCCAGTTCGAGGGCCCCGCCACGGACGACACCGTATTCGCGGTACCGGCAGCGGGCTCGTACTTCTTCCGCTGCGACGTCCACCCGGCGATCATGACGGGGACGTTCGTAGTCCAGTAGCGAGCGCCTACCCGCAGCCGTCAGCCTTTAGAACGCACACGGCGCCCCTCTTAGCGGGGTATGGCGTGCCCCCATCTTCCACGCCGAAAGCTGTTAACTTAATCGCGTGAAAATCGTCTATCTGGCTGACGCGCCCTACCCCCACACCTGGCGCTGGGTGGAGCACTTCCGCGATGCCGGCGTGCAGTGTGAGGTGATCTCGTTTCGTCCGCACCAGATCGATGGCGTACCGGTGCACCACATCAACGGCGTCGAGGCGTTGGGCAAGGCACGCTACCTGATCCAGGCGCGGCGCGTGAAACAGCTCATCCATGCCCTCCAACCGGACATCGTCCATGCGCTGCACCTCACCAGCTACGGCTTCCTCGGCGCGCTATCAGACTTCCACCCCTTTGCGCTCTCGGTCTGGGGCACGGACGTGTTGGAGGCCCCGAAGTTGACACCGTTTCACAGCTGGCTCACCCGCTACGCCCTCGCGCACGCCGATAGCGTCACGGCCACCGGCCTCCACCTGGCTACCGAAACCACCCGCTACGCACCGCAGGGCACGCCGATCACCGTCGTGCCCTACGGCGTCGATCTGCAGCGCTTCACGCCGGGTACGAGGACGCCCTCAGACCACGTCGTGATCGGCACGGCGGCGCGTCTCTCGCCGGAGAAGGGTATTCGCTACCTGATCGAGGCGTTCGCCCAGCTGAGGCAGCGCTACGGCGGCCGCGTGAGCCTGCGCATCGCCGGCGACGGGCCGGAACGCGCGCGCATCGAGGCGCTGGTACAGAGACTGCACCTGGATGCCAGCGTGGCGCTCGAAGGCTGGGTGGAGCACGATCAGCTGCCGGCCTTCCTGCGCGAGCTGGACGTCTTCGTCATGCCTTCGACCTGGGAGGGGTTCGGCGTGGCAGCGATCGAGGCTTCGGCGGTAGAGCTACCGATCGTCGCCAGCGACATCTACGGCATCCCGGACGCCGTACGCGACGGTATCACCGGACTCCTCGTCCCATCGAAGCAGCCGGGCGCGCTGGCCGAGGCGATTTCCAGGCTGGTGGAGGACCCGCAGCTGAGGACCTCGCTGGGTAAGGCCGGCCGCGAATACGTGGCGCGTCACTACGACTGGTCGCAGAACGCGGCGCAGATGGCGGCGATATACGAACGCCTGGCCGAACGCAGCCCGTCACGCAGACGCACCCTGAAGGCAGGCGCATGACCGAAGCGTCGCGCGGCACGGCAACCGAACGCAGTCCGGACGACCTGCCGCTCGTCTCGGTGATCATCCCGGTGCGCAACGAAGAAGGCTACATCGGCCGCTGTCTGCAGGCGCTGGCGGCGCAGGACTACCCTCACGACCGCTTCGAGGTGTTTGTGCTCGACGGCGGCTCCACGGACGCCACGGAGTACGAGACGCAGCACGCCGCCAACGCCGTCGGCCTGACGGTCTACTTCGCGCC
>DATDOP010000023.1:0-9305 GCA_035293185.1 Dehalococcoidia bacterium
CGTCCCGGCGCTCATCGCGAAGCCGATCGGCGTGCGCAGCGCCACCGGTGACACGCCGATTCCCGTCGTCACGCCGCCGGGCACCACGTCGCGCGTCGCCGCCCAGCGCAGCTGGCACAGCTGAAACGAGTCCTCTCCCGAGCCCTCCGGCGTCCACACCTGCTTGTAGCCCAGCCGCGCCGCCTCCGCCGACAGCGCCGCCTGCTCGTCGTAGCTCAGCTGCAACGTCCCGTCCAACCCAATTCCTATGTCCATGGATAGCTCCCGTTCCTAAAGGGTTACTCAGGGCCTGAAGCCATGACCACGCTTCGCTCTGGCCCTTTAGCGGGGGTTTGGGGGTGTCCCCCAATTTCAACACCCGACGCCCCGCGATTCTACGTCACACCGCCGCCAGCCACCCCGTCGCCAGATAAACGCCCGCGATCGCCACCACCCGAAATCCCCAGACCGCCGCGCCTCGGCTCGAAGTCGCCGCGTAGAAGAACGCCAGGAAGACGCAAGCGACTCCGTACGAGACCAGCACGCCTGTCAACAACCCCCAGTTGAAATGACTCGACCGCTCGTGGGCGTCTACTGCCGCAATCCTCGCCAGCGCGACAAACAACGGCGCCAACATGCATGCCTCTATCACCGCCATGGACCAGCTACGCCCCAGACGCACTGCCAGCCCCCTCCGTCCCGCCGCCACGTCCGCCTCGATGTCCGGCAGCGTGTTCGCGACGTGCGCCGCCAGCGCCGGCGGCGTCCCGATCGCGTACAGCCAGAGGAAGTCGTCCCGGTACACGTCCAGCGACGTCCAGACGTACGCCGGCAGCAGCGCCAGCGCCAGCACGAACGGCGCCGCGCTCAGCGACGTGTCCTTCAGCCCCAGGTTGTACGCCAGACCGCACGCCGTCCCCGCGATCAGCAATGTGAACGGCGTCAGCCCCAACCACGCCCCGACCGCCAGCGACCCCGCCAGGACCGCGACGATTGCCCGCGGCATGGTCCTCGGGTCGATCTGCCCTGATGGCACCGGCTTCCACGGCTGGTGCGCCGCGTCCGTGTCGCGGTCCAGGTAGTCGTTGCTCCAGCCGATCGCCAGCTGCGACAGCGCCATCGCGGCCAGCGCCGCCGCCAGCCGCGTCACGTCCGGCTCGCCGTCCGCCGATGCCACGCCCACGAGCGCCGTCAGCACCACCACCAGCGTCAGCGGGAACGGATGCGCCGCCGCCAGCCAGCCCTTCAGCGCGGCCATCCGTGTCTAGTTGAGGTCGGAAGGGTAGATGTCGGACTGCTCGATGTCCGGCCGGTAACGGTCGTCGGCGTGCTCTCTTCGCGGCTCCACCAGCGTCCGCCACAGATAGAGCGCCGCCAGCGCGATCACCGCCACGGCCAGCGAATTGCGCAGGCCCAGCCACGCCCCGTCGCGCACGATCAGCATGATCTCCCGGTCGACCGCGCCGTCGAACAGCGAGCCGCTGCTGCCCGCAACCAGCCAGACGAAAAACGACCCCGCGACGGCGCCAACCCCGCCCGCCAGCAGCGGCATCATCGGCGACCGGCGGCTGATCACCACGCTCGCCAGCAGGCCCAGCGTCGCCAGCCCCGTGGCGATCGTCGCAATGCGCCAGAACCCGTGCGCCCCGGAGCCCAGCAGCCATACCGTCCAGCGCACCGGCTCCGTCACGGGCAGGTGCGTGCCGCCCTCGTCGTCCTGTAAGGCCCCGCGTCCATCCTGATACAGGCGGCGGCCCATCGCTTCGCGCAGCAGGTCGGCTAGCTCGTCGTTGCCGGCGTTGAGCGCCGCGGTTGACGGGATGAGCACGTCGACCGGCAGGTCGTCGATCAGGACGGGTTCCTGCGGGCGGTCCTTCGCCACGAGCTGTATGTCGTCGCGGTGCGACGGCACCCAGCGGTCCAGCTCCACCAGCGACGCTGCCAGGCGCCCCAGCAGCTTCGACGCCGCCTCTTCGCCCGTCACCTGGTAGCCCGCAAAGGCGAACAGCGTCACGGCCGCCATCATCGCGGCCAGCAGCCCCGTCAGAGAATCCCTCACTGCAGCCGCTGCACGCGCAGCCCGGAAAGCCTGTCGTGGATCGTGCGGCGCTGCGGGTCGCTGAGCATGAACGCCAGCCCGGCGACCGGCGCGACGAAGCACAGCAACGCCAGCGCGCCGGCAACGATCACCAGCACCTCGTTCGTCGTCTTTGCCACCAGCAGCCAGGCCGTAAACAGCCAGACCGCCGACATGATCGGGTGGAAGACCAGCGGGTTCAGCGCCAGCCAGTACGTGACCAACCGCCCTAACCGCGGCGGCGAGCCATCCTCCGCCACAATGCTCAGTCCCATGAGGTATTGCCCTACCGTCTGGCCGCGCTTGAGGCACAACACCACGCCGCACAGCACCCAGGCAGGCAGGTTCGCCAGCAGCAGCGCCACCACCGCCCAGCCTTCGCCGTTGCTGATTTCGTCACGCCCCTCGTCGCTGTCGACGAACAGCACCAGCGACGCCGCCACCAGGAAGACAATCGAAAAACAGAACAGGACGACGCTATCGATCAGGTAGGCGAGGATTCTCGCGCCCGCTCCGGCGTGGTCTGTGTCGTTGGCGTAACCGGTGCTCGCGTCAATTTCCACAGCGATCCCCGGGGTCGCCAGCCTCTCCGCCATCGCCCCGCGATTATAGCATCGGCCCGCCTTGCAGCCCTTTCGGGCGGGCCGTACGGTGGAAGCGTGGATGCGATTCGACGCCCGCGCCTCCGCCGTTTCTCGCGGCGATCCTGGGCCGGCGCGTTCTCGCTCCTGCTCGTCGTCTCCTGCCTGATCGGCGCCTGCAACGTCTACGGCGCCTTCGACCTCAAGCGCGGCGCCAACGACTACAACATCGCCGAGTGGGAGCTGCGCCACCTGCCCGAGAAGTGGCTGTTTCTCTTCGGCCAGCTGTTCCGCGGTGAGCCCAGCGTCGAGCAGCAGGACCAGGCGCTGCGCCGCTTCTTCGACCTGACGCGCGAGATCGAGCGGCTGGAGCGCAGAGTCAGCGATGCCGAGCAGCGCGGTCTCACGCCGTCGCAGAACGAACGCGACCTCCTGGCCTCCCGGCTGCGCGAACGCGACGCCGGCGAGAACCAGGCCGAGGCCACGCTCGAGGCACGCCTGACCCGCGTCGCCGCCGGCGCTGGCCTCACGCGCACGCCTCTCGACATCGTCTGGCCACCGATCGACACGGAGTTTACGCAGTCGCCCTATACCCTCGTGACGTCCCGGCGCGATCGGATCGAGCTGCTCGACTCGTCGTTGCTACGCGACGACCTCACGTTGGGCGACGTGGAAACGGTCGAGGCCAAAGCAGAGGCCCGCGGCAACGTTTCTGCCCTCGCCTTCCCCACCGGCGGCATCGGCGCCTATCCCACGATCGTCGACTACCCCACCGACTACCGCAGCGCCCTCGCGATCGTCGCGCACGAATGGACCCACAACTACCTCGTCTTCCGGCCGCTGGGGTTCAACTACTACACCAGCAACGACCTGCGCACGATCAACGAGACCGTCGCGGACCTCGTCGGCAAAGAGCTGGCGGAGGCGGTCATCGCCCGCTGGCCGCTGGACGCGCCTCAGCCCTCTGCCACACCCCCGCCGTCTTCGTCCGGCGAACCTCGATTCGACGTCGGCGATGCCCTGCGCGGACTACGCGGTGAAGTCGATGCCCTCTTGTCCCAGGGTCGTATCGACGAGGCAGAGGCCCTGATGGAGCAGCGGCGTCAAGAGTTCGCGACCCGCGGTTACTACTTCCGCAAGCTGAACCAGGCCTACTTTGCCTTCACCAACCTCTACGCCGGCCAGGCCGGTGACCCATCCGCCATCAACCCCATCGGCCCCAGGGTCGACGAGTTGCGCCGCCGCAGCGCCTCCCTGCACGAATTCGTCGACCGCATCAGCAGCGTAACCAGCGTCGCGGACCTCGACCGGCTCCTCGAGCCGTAGGGGCCGCACGGCCGCGCGGCCCCTACGGCACGCGTCTGGGCCCTACGGCGCCAGAAGCGGTGTGCCCGTGGGCGTCGCGCCGGGCGTGTTGCCGCCGCCGATCCGGATCAGCACGGAGGCAATCGTGTCGCCGCCGCGCGTGTCTTGCACCACCAGGCGCAGCGTGTAGTCACCGGAAGGCAGCCCCTGCGTGTTCCAGGCGCCGATCGTCCCGGTTTCCACTGGGTTCGGGTTCGTGACGATCGTCACCCAGCTCGTGGGGTTGGGGCCGAGCCCGTACTCGAGCTTGTACTGCCTGAAGCTGGGTGAGACCGCCCGGCCGAGTATCTGCACCACCCCGCTCACGTTCGCGTTGTTTCGCGGCAGCAAAATCGCGGCGACACCGTTGGGGTCGCCCGCGCCCACGCTGCCCAGCCCCACGCCCTGGCCCGCCAGCGGTACGTTCAGCTCCTTCGCCCACTCTTCCCAGGCCTTCTTGTCTACATCGGTTTGCAGCAGCGATTCCGGCGGCACCAGGGCCACCTGCGTGCTCCGGTACTGGCTCGGCGTCGAAGCCGTCGCGACCAGGCCTGTTCGAGTGTCGATAGTTATGTTCTGCCACCAGTTGTCTTGCTCTGCCGGCAGCTTCTGCTTCGCGAACAGCCCGGTCGTAGTCTGGCCGCACAGTGGCGATGGCAGCATCCCGGACGGCACGCACACCTGCGCCTCTACGATTCCACTAGGGCGCGCCATCGCGGTCGTTGGCAGGTCCTTGTGCGCCGCGGCGAAAGCGGAGTTCACCGACCGCCACGAGATCGACGTGCTGTAGATGTGCTGCACGCAATCGTTGTCCGAGTTGCCCGCCCAGATGCCGACCACCAGGTCTGGCGAGTAGCCGAAGGCCCACGTTTCGCCAATCAGTCCGGCGCAACGGGCGGTGTCCTCGAAGGGCTCGCTGGTGCCCGTCTTCACGCCGGACTTGTGGGAGTTGATCGTGATCCCGCCACAGCCGAACGTCAGGCACTCCGACTGTGGGTCGCTGAGGATGTCCCAGATCAGGTAGGTGTATTCGGCATCGATCACGCGCTTTTGCTTGCGGTGCTTTTCGGCGTCGTAGCGCACTTCTCCCGCCGCGTCCGTGACCTTCAGGATCGCCACCGGGTCGATCTCACGCTCGCCCTTCGGGTGCGGGATGATCGGCTCTACCCCGCGCATGATGCCGGCGTTCGCCAGGACGCTGTAACCGAACATCATCTCTTCCAGCGTCACGTCGACGCCGCCGGTCGCGATCGCCGGGCCGTAGCCGGCGCCCCTGCTGCAGCCACCCTCGCCGCTGCGGAACGTCTCCGCAAATCCCATGCGCTTTGCCGTCTCGACAATCTGGTCCGCGCCCACGGCAGCTGCAGCCTTGTTCGCCGGGATGTTCATCGAGTTGCCCAGCGCGTTGCGAATCGTCATCGGCTTCATCGTGCTCGCGATCGGGTCCTTCGGCGTGAAATCCCTCCGGTCATCCTTGTACGTCACCGGCGTATCCAGGATCAGCGTGCCGGGACCCCAGCCCAGCTTCTCAAACGTCGTGATGTAGGCGAAGGGCTTGAACGACGAACCCGGGGAGTTGCATGCCGTGGCGTTGTTGTTCTTACCCTGGATGTCCTCGTTCCAGTAGTCACGGCTGCCCACCATGACGATGATCTCACCCGTCTTCGGGTCGATCTCCATCATCGAGCCGTTGTGGCTGTTCGAGAGCTGTTCGAACGTCTGGGTGCCGCCCGGCGATGTCGGTGCCGTGATCTTCTCTTCCATGATCTGCTGGAACTGATTCTGCATGTCGAGGTCCAGCGTCGTCGTCACCACGAGGCCGTCGCGGAAGATCGCCTCTTTGCCCACGTTCGGCATGGCCTCGAGCAACCGCTGCACGTACTGCAGCACGAAATGCGGCGCTTCAATGGGGAAGCGCTTCTCCGAGATCGCAATCGGCTCAGCTTTCGCCGCCTCGATCTCCTCCTCGGTCGGCGAGAAGAAGGCGTTCTCGCCGATCTGCACCTCGCCGTGTTCGCGCATGATCTCGAGGATCTGGTTGCGACGTTCGGTTGCGGCCTCGGGGTTGTTCACCGGGTCATACGCCGCCGGCGACTGCGGAATGCCCGACAGCAGCGCCGCCTCCGCCAGCGTCAGGTCCTTCGCGGGCTTGCCGAAGTAGCCCTGCGCTGCCGCCTCCACGCCGTTGTACACGCCGCCGTAGCTGATCTGGTTGACGTACCACTCCAGCACCTGGTCTTTGGAGTAGCGCTGCGTCAGCTCGATCGCGTAGACGGTCTCTTTGAGCTTGCGGTTGATGCCTTCGGAGCTGAAGCGCTCGCGGCGGTCCTCCACCGGGATATAGACGTTCTTCACCAGCTGCTGCGTGATCGAGCTGCCACCCGACCCTTCGAGCACGCCGCCGCCCAGCGTGTTCTCGTAAGCGGCGCGGAACAGGCCCTTGATGTTGATCCCCGGGTTGGTGAAAAAGCTGTTGTCCTCGGTGGCGATCGTCGCGGCGAGGAACGCCGGCGATATGTTCTCGATCGGCACCGGCCTGCGCAACCCGGCGCGGTCATCGACGTACTCGTAGAGCAGCTTGCCGTTGCGGTCGAGGATCTTCGCGCCGAAAGACGGCTCGTTGATCGCCAGCTCGTCCGGCGCCACGAGGTCGTTCGCGTAGCTGTCGTAGACAAAGACGCTCGCAACCGTCACGCCGACCACGCCCAGCGCCGCAAACGCTCCCAGGCCGATGAGTATCTTCACCAGGGCGGGGATCGGCTTGCTCTGCTGTTGCCTTCGCCGGCGCGAACGCCGGCGCCACGGGTCAGGAGTGTGACGTGTTGTGGCCATACTTCTTGCTTACACGCGCTCCAATACGAGCAGATGCGACAGGCCCAGGCGTTGCAGCCAGGTGTGCTCCAGCGTGTAGGTCACGCTCCTCAAGGCCTTGCCCAGCGCCGGCTTCCGCGCCAGCACGTTGTCGAAGCCCGGGAAGATCACCCGCCAGTCCACCCAGCGCCCCGGCAGGCCCGCCGTGATCTTCTCCAGCCGCCCCTTCGTGTACGCCCGCGCGTGCGGCACCAATCGATTGCGCAGCGGGTCGGGCAGATAGTTGACCAGCGGGATGTTGCCGAATACGTAGCGCTTGCCCAGGTAGACGCCGTGCGTCTCGAACGGGTAGAAGCGGTTCGGCGCGAAGATCACGATGCGTCCGCCCGGCTTCGTCACGCGCAGCGCCTCGCGCAGCGTGTCGCGGTCGTTCCCCACGTGCTCGATGACCTCGTTGAGCAGCACGCCGTCGAAGCTCGCGTCCGCGAATGGCAGCGACTCGCTCAGCGCCACGCCCAGCCGCGCGACCCCGTTCTGCGCCCCTTCGGCCACCCGCGGCGCGTCGATGTCTATGCCGTACGCCTGCGGAGTGAAGTCGCTGAAGCGCCGCACGTAAGCGCCCAGCCCGCAGCCGATGTCCAGCACACGCGCGCCTTCCAGCGGCAGGTAATGGCGCACCATCTCCAGCCGCCGCTCCTGGCCGAATCGCCAGACGTAGCTCGGGTTTCCTAGGACAACCTGGTCGAGGCTGCTCGCTTCCGGCGCCTGGCCGTTAGCCGTCGCCGCCGTATTGGTCAAACCGTCGTACTCCTCACCCCGCCGTCGATCATCCTAGCAGATGGCGGATCGTGGTTTGTTAAGGACAAAGGCCTGCAGTCCACAGTGCATAAGGCATAGCAAGCGCCTCCTGCCCTATGCCCTATGCCCTATGCCCTATGCCCTATAAACTCACACCATGCCCCTCTCCCGAGACGAAGTCCTGCACGTCGCCCGTCTGGCCCGCATCGGCATGACCGACGCCGACGTCGCGCGCTTCCAGCAGCAGCTCTCGACCATCCTCGACAACTTCGCGGCCCTCAGCCAGATCGACACCGAGGGCGTCGAGCCCACAACGCACACGCTGCCCCTCGAAAACGTCATGGCCGCAGACGAACCGGCGGACTCCCTCGACGCCGCCGAGGTGCTGGCCAACGCCCCGCTGCAGCACGACGGCTACCTCCGCGTCCGCGCCGTCTTGGACGACACCTAGCGGTGGGCGCAGGGCTTCCGCGTAACCTGAAAAAGACTGGTCAATGACGGGAAGTTCGCTGGCTGCGGGACCGATCGAGAATGCCTGAGCTCTACGACCTCACGATCGCCGAGGCCCGCAACCTCCTCTCGAAACGCGAAGTCAGCTCCCGCGAGCTAACCCAGGCCGTCCTCGGCCGCATCGCCACCGTGGACGCCCGCGTGCGCGCCTACGTCACCGTCACGGAGGACGTCGCCCTCGCCCAGGCAGACGCCGCCGACGCCCGCATCGCCGCGGGCAACGCCGCGCCGCTCACCGGCATCCCGGTCTGCGTCAAAGACGTCCTCGCCACGAAGGGCGTGCGCACCACCTGCTCCTCGCGCATGCTCGAGAACTTCGTCCCGCCCTACGACGCCCACGTCGTCCAGCGTCTGTTCGCGGACGGCGCCGTCATGGTCGGCAAGTCGAACATGGACGAGTTCGCCATGGGCTCCTCCACCGAAAACTCCGCCTTCTTCGCCACGCACAACCCCTGGGCCCTGGACCGCGTCCCCGGCGGCTCCTCCGGCGGCTCTGCCGCGGCCGTCGCCGCCGGCGAGTGCCTCGTCGCCCTCGGTTCCGATACCGGCGGCAGCATCCGCCAGCCGGCGGCGTTCTGCGGCGTCGTCGGCGTCAAGCCCACCTACGGCCGCGTCAGCCGCTACGGCCTCGTCGCCTTCGCCAGCTCCCTCGACCAGATCGGCCCGCTCAGCCGCAGCGTCGAAGACGCCGCGCTGGTGCTCAACGCCATCTCCGGCCAGGACCCCCGCGACTCCACGTCGGCGCCGCTCGCAGTGCCTGACTTCACCGCCAACCTCAGCGGCGACCTGCGCGGCACGCGACTCGCCGTCCCCAGGGAATACCTCACGGACGACATCGACGGCCCCGTGCGCGACGCCTTCCTCGCCGCCGTCGAAGTCCTCAGAGGCCTCGGCGCGGAAATCGACTTCGACCTCTCGCTGCCCAGCACGCCCGCGGCGCTCAGCGTCTACTACGTCATCGCGCCCTCGGAGGCGTCCGCCAACCTCGCGCGCTACGACGGCGTCAAGTACGGCTACTCCTTCCAGAGCGGCGAGAACATGTGGCAGAACATGGAGTCCACGCGGCAGCACGGCTTCGGCGACGAGGTCAAGCGCCGCATCATGCTCGGCACCTACGCGCTCTCCACGGGCTACTACGACGCCTACTACCTCAAGGCCCAGAAGGTGCGCACCCTGATCCGCCGCGAGTTCGACGCCGCCTTCGC
>DATDOP010000024.1:0-4272 GCA_035293185.1 Dehalococcoidia bacterium
CAACTTCGAATCTATAGCAAAATAGCCCTATGCCCACCGGCCCCCTTCCGCCCCACGTCCGCGCCCTGCGTCGCCAGACCGCCTACCCGCACCCCGCGCGCGAAATCACGCTGATCCAGACGCACATCTCCTACGTCTTCCTCGTCGATGACGTCGTCTACAAGCTCAAGAAGCCCGTCAACCTCGGCTTCGTCGACTTCACCACGCTGGACAAGCGCCTCAAGGACTGCCGCGACGAGGTGCGCCTTAACCAGCGCGGCTGCCCCGGCGGCGTCTACCTCGGCGTCGTCCCGATCACGCGCCGCGGCGCCTCGTATCGCGTGGGCGGCAACGGCGAGGTCGTCGACTACGCCGTGCACATGAAGCGCCTGCCCCGGGACCGCATGATGGACGTCCTCCTCGAGCAGGACCGCGTCGACTTCGACATGATCGGCCGCGTCGCCGCCCGCCTCGCCGAGCTGCACCGCGAGGCTGACTCCAGCCCCGCCATCACGCGCAAAGGTGGCTACAGGACGATGCGCCGCAACTGGCTCGACAGCTTTACCCAGATACGGCCCTTTATCGGCCGCACGATCGGCCAGCAGCGCTTCCACACCATCGCGTCTTTCGTCACGTCCTTCATCCAGCGCGAGGCCTCGCTGTTGCACCAGCGCGACCACGACGGTTGGGTCCGCGACTGCCACGGCGACCTGCGCTCCGACGCGGTCTGCTTCGACGACTCCGTACCCGGCGGCATCTGCATCTACGACTGCATCGAGTTCAACGAGACCTTCCGTCTCTCCGACACGGGGCTCGACGCCGCCTTCCTCGCCATGGACCTCGACTACCGCGGACGGCCTGAGCTCTCCGACCTCTTCGTCGGTCTCTACGCCGCCGCCATCGGCGACAAGCAGCTGCCGCTGCTGCTCGACTTCTACAAGTGCTATCGTGCCGTCGTCCGCGGCAAGGTCGAGAGCCTGATCCTGGACGATCCCGGCGTTTCGGCCACTCAGAAGGCCGGGGCCCGCAAACGCGCCCGAGCCTACTTCCGCCTCGCGGAGCGCTACGCCCGCCGCGGGCCCCGCAAAGGCCTCGTCCTGGTCAGCGGGCCCTCCGGCAGCGGCAAGAGCGTGCTCGCCGGCGTGCTCGCCGCCCGTCTCGGCTCCGTGGTTCTCTCCACCGACATGCTGCGCCGCGAGCTCTTCGAGACTGCGGAGCCCCGCGAGGCGATCGACACCGGCAAGTACACACCGGAGTCCCGCGAGCGCGTCTACGACGAAATCGAGCGCCAGGCCGCCGATTTCATCGCCGCCGGCCGCCCGGTCCTGATCGACGGCACGTACGTGGAGCGCCACCAGCGCGCGCCGATCGTCGAACTCGCCCGTGACAGCAAGACGCGACTCCTCGTCGTCGAGTGCACCGCCCCCGACTCCGTGATCAAGGCCCGCCAGCAGAAGCGCGAGGCGGAAGCCTGGACCACGTCTGAGGGCCGCTACGAGGTTTACCTCGCCCAGAAGCAACGCCTCGAGCCCGCCACCGAGCTCCCGGAGTCGCAGCGCCTCGTCATCGACACGACAACGCCGCTGGACACGCAGATCGACGCCGTGGTGGCGAAACTCGCCGCGCGCTAAGACAAGCCTGATCCCCTCTCCCCTGGAGGGGAGAGGGTTAGGGAGAGGGGGCGACCATCCGGCAAACGAAAGAAGCTCTGGTCAGGCCCGTGCGGAACGGCTACTCCGCCCGATACGCCCGGTCCAGCAGCTCCACCACGTGCACGACCTCCTGCGACCCGCCGTTCAGCCGCACCCCGAGGTCCAGCTGCAACATGCAGCCCGGGTTGGCCGTCGAAACGACGTCGCATTTAGTCGACATAACGTCGAGCATCTTCTCGTCCAGCACCCGCCGCGACATCTCCGTCTGCGTGATGTTGTAGATGCCCGCGCTGCCGCAGCAGCGGTCCGGCGCCGACATCTCCACGAGCTCGAGGCCGGGTATCGCGCGCAGCAGCTGGCGCGGCGCCTCGCGCACCTTCTGCGCGTGCACCAGGTGACACGAATCCTGATACGTCACCCGCTCTTCGACGCGCCCGGTAGGGGCCACAAAACCGATCTCGCTCAGCAGCTCCGTCACGTCGCGCACGCCGTCGACCAAGCGGTGCGCCTTCGCCGACCACGTCTCGTCGCCTTCGAACAGCTCGGCGTACTCCTTCATCGCGCTGCCGCAACCCGCGGAGTTAACCACGATGTAGTCCGCCCCGCTGGCCAGGAACGCGTCGATGTTGTTCTTTGCCAGCACGCGCGCGGCCGCGGGGTCGCCGTTGTGCACGTGCAGCGCGCCGCAGCAGCCCTGCTCCTTGGGCACCAGCACGCGGCAGCCGTTGCGCGCCAGCACCCGCACCGTCGCTTCGTGCGTCTGCGGGTGGGTCATCGGCATGATGCAGCCGCTGAGCAGCGCCACCGTCGCCTTGACCTCGCCCGACGGTTGCGCCGCCACTACCGGCGGCTCGAAGAACCGGCTCGGCAGCTTCGGCAGCATCGATTCCATCTGGCGCAGCCGCCGCGGCAGCACCCGCCGCGCGATCGGCGCCAGCGGCGTCCCCTGGTAGAAGCGCAGCAGCGAAAACGCCGCCTTGAGCCGCCACTTCTTCGCGAACATCACGCGCAGCACCGCCGACCGCAGCTTCCACGACCTCGGGCGGTCCGGTCGCGACTGCACCAGCGCCCGCGCGCCCTCGATGATCCGGCCGTAAGGCACGCCGGAAGGGCACGCCGTCTCGCACGCCCGGCACTGCAGACACAGGTCGAAGTGCTGAATCACGTTCGGCGTCGCCTGAATGGTCCCTTCAGACAACCCCCGCGCCAGCGCGATGCGCCCCCGCGGCGACTCCGTCTCCAGGCTGGTGATCACGTAGGTGGGGCAGGCCTGCAGGCAGAAGCCGCAGTGCACGCAGCGCGCCAGGTCCTCCTCGCGAGGCCCCACCGTCCGTTCGAACTCGTGCTTGTGCTCCTGCGTCGCCGTCATCGCCTCAATCTAACACGCCGCCTGTTCACGGCCAGACGGAGTCGAATGTCCCCACTTCCTGATCCCCTTTCCCCTGGAGGGGAGAGGGTTAGGGTGAGGGGTCCGCGCCCCACCTTCAATCACGGCAACGAGCCCTCGATCCTCTCTGCCCGCGGAGAGGGGATGCCGGCAGGCAGGGGAGAGGCTAGATCCCACCCACGAACCGCCCCGGGTTCAGCGTCCTCGACCGGTCGAACTGCTGCTTCAAGCGCTGCATCAACGCGAAGTCGCCCCGTGGATCGCCCCACACGCCGACGGCGCGCTTCAGCTCCACCGGCGCCCGCTCGAGCACCAGCGCCCCGCCGGCCTCGACCGCCCGCCGCCGCAGCGTCTCGATCACCTCAGCCTCCGGCGCCTCCGTCCATGAGCAGTGCAGCGCCCCAACGCCGGGATACGCCGTCACCGAAGCGCCGGCGTCCGCAAGCGCCTCTGCCAGTTGAACCGTCTTTGCCGGCAGCACGCCGGCTCGAACCTGCACCGCGGCGGCATCAGGTGCACTCGGAGCCTCGTCGGTGAGTTTGGCTTTCACAGCGGCGGCCAGCGTGCCGAACTCCGACACCGCCCGTTCGACCGCTACGGCCCCGCCGCCAAAGCGCGCCGCCAGCGACCAGACGCTGCCGCTGCCGCCGATCAGCTCCAGCCCGAGCAACGGCAGCCGCGCCGCCAGCACGCCCTCCGCCAGCTTCGCCGCCGCAGCCGACCCTCCCTGCGCCACCACAATCGGCCGCGACTCGGCCAGCGGCGACACCTTGAAGCTCGCCTGCAGGATCACCCCCAGGGTGCCCAGCGCGCCGATGTGCAGCTTCGCCATGTCGTAGCCCGCGACGTTCTTCACCACGCGCCCGCCCGACTTGACGATCTCGCCCGACGCCAGCGCCACCGTCATCCCGATGACCAGGTCGCGCGCCGTCCCGTAGCGGATGCGCGCCGGCCCCGAGGCGTTCGTGGCGAGTATTCCTCCAACGCTCGCTCCCACGGGCGCGGGCAGCGCCCCTTCAGCGGGGGCATGGGGGTGTCCATCTTTCAGTACCGGGTCAAGCGGCACCCACTGCCCGCGCTCGCTCAGCGCCGCCTGCATCGACTCCCAGCCGTGCGCCGCGTCGACCGTCACCGTCAGGTCCGCGGCCTCGTGGTCGAACAGCCTCTCGAGGCTCGACAGGTCCAGCGCCACGTCGTAGCGCTCCGGCGGCATGCCCAGCGAGATCTGCGTGCCCGCGCCGCGTGGGATTACCG
>DATDOP010000025.1:0-5130 GCA_035293185.1 Dehalococcoidia bacterium
GGCGGACCATCGAGGTATCGAGTGACGTCGAGGCGCGCGCCTTCCGCAAGCTCGACGAGGGCGAGTCGATCCCGCAGGCGTTGAGCCACCTGGTCATCGGCTCCGCGAACCCGGCTGAGACGATCGCGTTCTACCGCGAAAGGCTGGGCTTCAAGCTCTCCGACTGGATCGGCGACGCGATGTGCTTCATGCGCTGCACCACGGACGAGCATGACCTGGCCGTCTTCCACAGCGATTCGCCACAGTTGAACCACATCGCCTTCGAGTACCGAGGCATCGACGAGTTCATGCGCGCAACGGGCCGGGTGATGAAGACCGGCTCCGTGATGCGCTGGGGTCCGGGACGCCACGTTGTCGGCGACAACACGTTCGCCTACTTCTTCGACCCGAACGGCAACGTGTCCGAGATCACGACGAACATGGAGCAGTGCTACGACGACTGGCAGCCGCGCCGCATGCAGCAAGAAGAGGCCGGTGACCAGTGGCAAACCGCGCGCTTCGCTGAGCCGGATAAGGTGCCGGCGAACGCGCTGGTCAAAGAGACCGGCTTCTTCGTCGCGCCACCGGTCTGATCAAAGGACGCAACGATAACAAAGAAGAGTCCTCGGAAGAGGACCCTTCTTTCGTTTCCTGAGTTCCGGCAGCGAGGTCAGGCCGCGTCATCCTCGATGAAGTACGAAGCCGCCGCTGCGTCCAGCCACTCCGGCGTGAGCTCGGGGTGGACGCCCTCAAAGCCGCCCATATCCATGATCAGCCCGATCAGGTCACGGGGATGGACGGCGCGAAACGGACGGCCGCGGGCGAGGTAGTGGGTGTCGATCAGGTAGCGGGCGCCGTCGTTGCTGTACTCGATCGAGTTCTCCTCGCAGATCGTTTTGAGGATCTGGAGGAAGATGCGGTCGGAGGGGTCGCCGATCTCTACTTTGTGGCGGATGCGGCGCCAGAAAGCTTCGTCACCCAGCTTTTCCGGGCTCAGGTTTGTGGAGAAGACCAGCAGCAGCTCGAACGGTACGGCGATGGTCTCGCCGCTGAGCATCGAGTAGTGGTCGATGCCTTCCTCCATGGGGATGATCCAGCGGTTGAGCAGCTCATCGGGGCGCATCCTCTGGCGGCCGAAGTCATCGATGACGAGGATGCCGCCGTTGGCGAGGATCTGAATCGGGGCAAGGTAGAACTTGCCGACGGGAGAGTACTTGAGGTCGAGGTCATCGATGGTCAGCTCGCCGCCGACGGAGATCAGGGGACGATTGGCCACCACCCAACGCTGATCCCGGCGCCGCTCCTTCGAGTCAATCGGCACCTCTTGCACGCGACGGTCGCGATGGTCGTCGGGCCCATCGGCGAAGGCCGAGTGGACGCGCGGATCGTAGACACGCAGCGTCTGGCCGCCGATGTCGATGGCGTAGGGGATGAGGACCGCCCCGTTTAGCATCTTGGCGATGCGTTTGGCGATTGAGGTCTTGCCGTTGCCCGGCTTGCCGTAGAGCAGGATGGAGTGCCCGCCGTTGACGGCCGCGCCGATCAGCCGGCGGACGGCCGGACTAAGCTCGAGGTCAGATAGCGCCTCGTTGACACTGGCCGGCGTGACTATGAGGTCGCGCACGGACTGGTGCGAGACGACATTGACGTAGTCGGCCAGGGTGACGGGCAGGGGGCCGACGTACTGGTTGCGGTCGAGGGCCTCTGAAGCTTTTTCGTAGCCTTTGTCAGATAAGGCGTACTCGTACTGCTGTTCGGTCACGCCCAGGGAGCCAACCACCTCGACCATCTTCTCGCGCTTGAGGAAGGCGATTGCTATCTCGGCGACGGTGTAGGAGAGCTTGAGCCGCCTGGCGATCTCGCCGCCTGAGAGCCTGCCACCGTTGCGCAGCGTCTTGAGGCAGAGGTCGACGTGCACGCCAAATTCGATGCCGGTTTCTTCGACTGTTCTGGGCTGGGGGCGGAACGGCGGGATCGTGCCGGTTTTGGTCCGTTCAGGCGGCCTCTCTAACAATGTCACTCCCCGTTATCCCTTCCGTTGCCAACTAAGGGAACTCCCCAAGGCATCCACGCTATTTAGTAGTCGGCACTTTGTCTGTCGAAGACGATGTCTCGAAGGAAGACGGCGGGGAGAAGCCCTCGTTCTGGGGAGCGTCGAGAGCAGGGGCGGGAGCATCACGGGGCCGGTGTCTCCGGCGTGTCACTGACGTGTCTCAGTTTCGTATACGGGCCGTGTACAGCGAGCAGGCGGACATAACAAACGCGTGGCAACCCGTCGATCAGGTATCAACTCGCCTTCGGGTCGCACAAGCTGAGGTCGATTGATCTGGGTACCAGGAAGTCACGTGGCAACGGCAACCAGCGCCGGCTTCCCGGGCCTCTCTTGCCCCGCACTTGGTTACCGCGATTAGTGGGGATGACTCTATGACTATGCAACGGCGAGGGGGACGCCGGAGCGTCACGGCGGCAGAGGCCTGTCCAGATGCCCTGCTGCCACCGTGGCACGCCGCCCGGTACGCGGTGGCGTCGCGGTGACGCGGTTCACACCGCACATACTGGTGGCCGACGACGATCCCGCGATCCTGGCGGCGGTCTCGCGCATCCTGCAGCTGAACGGCTTTTTCGTGGTCTCGTGCTCGGACGGCGAGACCGCGCTGCGCCTGTTCAGCGAGATGACGCCCTCGATGGTGGTGGCGGACGTGCGGATGCCGCGGCTGGACGGGATCACGCTGTGCCAGCGCATTCGCGAAATATCCGACGTCCCGATCCTGATCTTGACGGCAATGTCGGCGGAGGCGGAAGCCGCGCGGGCGCTGGAAGCCGGCGCGGACGACTACATCCGCAAGCCCTTCGGCGCCACCGAGTTCCTGGCGCGGGTCAGGGCCGCGCTGCGGCGGGCGCGCCCGGGCGATTCGCGGGGGGAACGGCTTACGGCCGGGCCGATCACGCTGGACGAAGGTCAGCACGAGGTGCTGGTGGACGACCGGCAAGTTGCCGTATCGAGGACGGAGTTCGCCATCCTGGCCTTCATGTTGCGCGGACGAGGGAGGGTGTTGACGCACGACCAGGTGCTCACGGCGGTCTGGGGGCCGGAGTTCGCGGGTTCGCACCACCTGCTGAGGGTTTCGATGAGCCGCCTGCGCAAGAAGCTGGGACCGGCCGGCAGCGAGCAGATCGAAACGCTACCGGGGGTCGGCTATCGGTTGCGGCCTTAGCCCAGCGTGGCTTCCTCAATCGCAGTGCGGGCAGCAACGCCCAGCGGGGTGCTGAGGACGATGGCGCCGAGAGCCTGGGCGCGGGCGTGGAAGTGGTTGTCGGCGCTCTTGGCCTGGACGAGGACCAGAGATGCATCGGAGGACAGCCGTTTGATCGACTCAACCATGCGCCATAAGACGTCCGGGCAGAGCTCCGGCTGGGCGATCATGATCAGGTGGTACGGCGCCGAGGAAACCAGCCCGAGGGCCAGTTGCAGCGATTCGACGATCGTCAGCTCGTACTCGCTCTCGCGCAGCACCGTGGCCGCGAAGTCTCCGACTGCACCATCCCGGTCAACAACTAACGCCTGCTTCATAGGTCCCCTTGGATTCGGTATTTCAGTTAAGGGGTCGGCCGGTCTATTGGGTGGGTGAAGGGCGGCACGGCGTGCCTCAGATTCACGTTATGCAAACTGAGATTTAGCTGTGATGGGCGTGAGATGCTTTTGAGATGTCCGAGGTGAAAACAGCAATATGCTTGCAATACTGGTCTGAAACCATGGCCATGCGGTTCCCCGCCGCCGCAATAGTCTCAGTCCCCTGGGGGTATTGCATGCTTGCTAACAAGGAGATCGTCTCAGCTTCCAAGCCCTCGCGGCGCGACGCCCTCGTCGAACGCCGTCGCGAGGGCCGAGACAGAGAGAGCCTGCCGCGCTGGAGCCTCGCTCTGCTGCGGGCCGTCACCCACGAGATCAGGTCACCTCTTACGGTGATCCGGGCTTACTCGTCGGTGGCGCTGCAGCCGCAAACCAGGCTTAGCGCGCTGGAGATGACCGACCTGATGCGCCGCATCGACCGGTCGGCAAGGCTGGTTGAGGTGATCGTCGAAGACCTGGAGGCGCTGGCAAAGCAGGAAAGCGTCCAGATGCGCCTGGTGGCGCTGGACCTCGCGAGCTTTCTCACGGAGCACGCGTCTGACCTGCAGGCCCTGGCGCCGGGCCGGCAGCTGGAGTTGGACTTCGACCTTGATTCGCTGCGGCTGCGCGCCGACCCGGTGCGCCTGAAGCAGGTGCTGAACAACCTGGTCGAGAACGCGCACAAGTACTCCCGGCCCAGCGGACAGATCACGATTCGCGTTGGCCAGATCAAGGACAACGTGCTGATCGCCGTGGAGGACGAAGGACCGGGCGTGCCGGCTGAAGAGATCAGGCAGATATTCGACCCGTTCTTCAGGGGCTCGCGGACGTCGAAACAGAACGGCAGCGGCCTCGGCCTGGCGATCTGCAAGAGCCTGATCGAGGCGCAGGGAGGCGGCCTGCGCGCCGCGCCGAGCCCCCGCGGAGGATTTCAGATGCTGGTGACGCTGCCGGCAGCTGCCTAGACGCACCTCCGCGTGCGTGCTTCCGGACCCCCTCGTGATCCGCCCGGCCACGAGGGGGTCCGGCTTTGTCCGGTTTGACACTACCCGGCCGCCGCAACAAGATTGGCGCAAACCGGAGCCGGGCGGGCGGAGTCTTCCATGACCAGCGGACCGATCGAGGTGACGCTCGAAGCGCAGGGCTTCCCGCCCAACCACCGCTACGACCTGCTGCAGCCCCTGCTCCAGGGCCGCGTCGAAATCGACGGCGTGACGTTGAGGCCCTCGGCGCCGTTCGAGACCGCGGGCTACTTCGACAATCCGAAGTTCAGGGACGGGGCGTTCGGCCTGCTGGACACGAACGTCGGCGACGTGCTGCCGGCGATCGAGGCGGGTTGGGACATGGTCTGCCTGCCGGTGTTCAACAAGCGCAAGCCGGTCTACAACTACCTTTGGGTGCGCGCCGGCCGCGGCATCGATGCGCCGAAGGACCTCGAAGGCAAGACGCTGGCAACGGTGGGCTACGCGAGCTCGATCTCGACATACAGCCGGGGGCTGCTGCAGCGCTTCTACGGCGTCGACCTGACGAAGCTGCGCTGG
>DATDOP010000026.1:0-5858 GCA_035293185.1 Dehalococcoidia bacterium
CGGGCGTGCATCACCAGGCCATGGCGGTCGCCGGCGGTGATTTCGTAGAACTCTGCGAGATGGAAAACGCGCGGGTCCAGGTAAGCCAGCGCGTACGCCGAATAGGGCCCAGCAGCCTCCAAAAGGGTGCGAGCGGTCTCCGCGTCGCGCAGATGGCGCACGTTAGCGGTACGGCGGAGGTTCGCTTGTCGGGTTGTCGCGCTGCCTGCGCGGGCGCTCATTCGTTGGTCCTTGTCCGGTTGCCGAGAAGCCTGCCCAGAACGCCTCTACGCGCCTGCTTTACTTAAGACAGTATCGACAATCGTAGGCAGCGCTCCAGGATGCGTCAAGGTGCGGGAAGCTGCGGGCGTCGTTGACACTAAAAACGCCCCATATATCATGGGCAACGAAGAACACGGAGGCCCAATGCCCAGACTCGACAACTCGATCGACATCAAGGCGCCGCTGGAGACCGTATTCGAGTACCTGACCGACATTGCTTCTCATCCCGAGTGGGTGAAGTGGACCAAGGACGCCGAAGTCACCTCTCTGGAGAAGAAGGGGCTGGGTGTGACCAGCAGCGAGGTGATGCAGGTGGGGCCGCGCAAGGAGCGCGTCGAGACGATCGTTACCGAGTACAAGCCGGAGGAGTTCTTCACGCGCCGCCACACGCGCGGCATGGAGATGACGGACCGCCTTTCGGTCGTAAAGGCCGGCGACGGCACCAAGGTGGCCTGGAGCATCGACTACGTGCCGCCGATGGGGCCGATGGGCAAGATGATGGACTTGATCTTCATGGTGCGTCTCTTCGACCAGCTGATGAAGGACTCACTCGGGCTGCTGCGCCAGCGCCTCGAGAGCGCGCGCTAGGCCGCCGATGCCCATCCTCGAACTCGAAGACGTTGACCTCGAGCCGCTGTCGCTGGACGGGATGGACGTCGCGCGCGTCCACTACCACGGGCCGCCACCGTTCACGGCGCTGAAGTTCGACGGCCGGGAGTACCAGTACGAACGCAGCTTTCCGGTGAAGGGTCATGGCGCCAGCCTGCCGAACTTCCTGCGCGACCGCATGGCGGAGGGCAAGAAGCCCCTGCTGGTGGAACGCACAGACCGGTTTTACGTTTACTTGTCTTAACAGCGGTCCAGGCTAAGAAGCCGCTTCGCCCTGTGCCCAGCGGTTCTCCCAGCGTTCTCGCAGGTAGGCCAGCTGCTCCCGGTATGAGTCGGAGTCGATCGGTGGCGTGGTCATGATCAGCGCGTCTTCGTGGTTGTCCGTGTAGTAGCGCTTGCGAACGCCAACTTTGTAGAAGCGATACTTCTCGTACAGCTGCTGCGCGCTCCAGTTGCTGCGCCGCACCTCCAGGGTCACGCTCTCCTGACGGTTGGCCATCGCCAGGTCGATCGACTCAAGGAGCAGCAACTCGCCGAGGCCGCGGCGCCGGTATCTCTCCCGCACGGCGATCGCGACGATGTGCGCCTGGTCGACCATCAACCAGACGCCTACGTAGCCAACGATGTAGTCGCTGGTGTTCTCCGGCGGCGGCTTGCTGCGCCAAAACGACAGGAAAGAGCGTCGCGGTTGCGGGGCTGCATCGCGGACGGCGGGCTCGGCCCGATCGACGATGACGGTGTAGCGGGCGAGATGATTCGCCAGCTCACGACGGTAGGCGGTCTGAGGCCAGGTGGTAGGGAAGGACTGGTGCTCAATCTCCGCGACCTGGGCGATGTCGGCTTCGGTCATGGGACGAATCTGATAGCGGGTCAGTGTTACCATGCGCACTCCCCAGCGGTTACCTCAACGTTAACGTAGGAATAGACGCCGTATCAACGGCCCATGGCCGGAAGATATACCCACCTTTGACGTAAACGTCAGAGATACGATACGATCTCGCGAGCAAGGAGCACGCCCTACCGGATGTCCACGCACCTCAGGTTGCTGAGCTTCCTCGGCCCATATAAGAAGCAGGTTTTCTTCGCGTGGTTCGTGGTCGCGATGACGGCGGTCACGACGATGGTGTTGCCGCAGCTGGTCAGCTACGCGGTTGACACCGGGCTCAAACCACCTACTTTCAAAGACGCCGGCGCCCAACTGACGCAGAACGCCGGCCGTGACGACACGCAGATCGTCGTCGATGACGCCAGCGTAGTGCAGCCGGGCGAACGCATACGGCTGGCGAGGGAGCAGGTGCTGGTCACGGCGATCGACGGTGACACGCTAACCGTTGAGCGCGGAGCCGAGGGCTCGCGAATTCAGCCCCACGATTCCGGCCAGAAGGTCGAGCTGGTCGACCGGGCGACGTTCGAAGGCAAGAACTCGACGCTGGCGGTGGCGGCAGGGTTGCTGATCATCGTGGCGGTGATGCGCGGCTTCTTCACGTACTGGATGCAGTTCCTGGGTGAATGGCTGAGCCAGCACGTGGCCTATGACCTGCGCAACCACATTTACGAGAAGCTGCAGCGTCTCAGCTACGCCTACCACGACAAGCAGCAGACCGGACAGTTGATGTCGCGCGCAACCCAGGACGTCGAGGCGACGCGTATGTTCATCCAGTTGGGCGCGTTGCGCCTGCTGGACATCTCGTTGCGCGTGCTGGTGGCCGCGGTGCTGATGTTCAGTTCGAACTGGTTGCTGGCGCTGGTGGCGTGGTCGTTGATCCCGCTGGTCGCCGTCCAATCGATCCGGATTCAGTTGAAGAGCCGCCAGCTGTGGATGAAGGTGCAGGACCAGCTGGGCCGCATCACCACGGTCCTGCAGGAGAACATGTCCGGCGTGCGCGTGGTGAAGGCGTTCTCGCGCCAGAACTACGAGATCGACAAGTTCGACAAGGAAACCGACGAGTTGTTCAACTGGAACATCCGCCAGAACCGGATCCAGGCGCAAACGAATCCCTTCTACCAGGCGATGTCCATGCTCTCCCAGGTCTTCGTACTGGGCATCGGCTGTTACATGATCACGCAGGGGAACCTCAGCTACGGCCAACTCACGGCGTTCCTGTTCTACCAGTCGCTGCTGATCATGCCGATGCGCATGTTGGGCTTCATCGTGCAGATGTTCGCGCGCGCCGGCGCCTCCGGTGACCGCATCTTCGAGGTGCTGGACGCGGAGTCCGCCGTCAAGGAGAAGCCGGAGGCTCAGCCGCTGGACAACGTCAAGGGCAGCGTGCGCTTCGAAAACGTCTCCTTCAGCTACGACGCGATCAGCCCCGTGCTGCGCGACGTGACCTTCGAGGCGCGGCCCGGCCAGATTGTGGCGTTGCTGGGGCCCACGGGCTCCGGCAAGACGACGATCGTCAACCTGCTGCCGCGCTTCTACGACGTGACCGCGGGGAGCATCCTGATCGACACCACGGACATTCGCGACACGACGCTGCAATCGCTGCGGGCGAACATCGGCATCATCCAGCAGGACGTGTTCATGTTCTCCGCGACGATCCGCGACAACATTGCTTACGGCGCCGTGGACTCCACCTACGAGCAGATCATCGAAGCGGCGAAGATCGCGCGCATCCACGACTTCATCATGTCGCTGCCGGACGGCTACGACACCTGGGTCGGCGAGCGCGGCGTCACGCTTTCGGGCGGCCAGAAGCAGCGCATCTCGATCGCTCGCACGCTGCTGCTGGACCCGCGCATCTTGATCCTGGACGACTCCACGTCCAGCGTGGACACCCAGACCGAGTACCTGATCCAGCAAGCGCTGTCTGAAGTCATGAAGGGACGGACCACGCTGGTCATCGCCCAACGCCTGCGCACGGTGAAGAATGCCGACTCGATCCTGGTGATGAAGGACGGGACGATCGCCGAACGCGGCAAGCACGACGAACTGATCGCCAAAGACGGGCTGTACCGCGAGATATACGACCTCGAGCTGCGCGACCAGGAAGAAGCGCTGAAGCGCTTCTCTGACACACCGGCCACGGGAGGCCCGCTCTAATGGGCTTCTGGGGCGGTGGAGGTGGCTGGGGCGGCGGGCCGGGTGGTGGCGGCTGGGGCGGCGGTGGTCCCGGGGGCGGCGGCATGCGCGGCGCGATCCTGCGCCGCTCGGTAGACGCCTGGGACGACGAAGAGCTGGGCGCAGCCTACAACCACGACGTGGTCATGCGCGTGCTGCGCTACGTCAAGCCGCACTGGAAGAGCGCGCTGCTCGCAACTGTCGGCGTGGTCGGTGGCGCGGTGTTGCTCAACTACCAGCCGGCGCTGATCCAGCGCGGCGTCGACGCTGCGGTCGAGGGCGATACGCACACGATTGTCGAGTCTTCGCTGATCTTCCTGGCGTTTGTGGTGGTGGGCTGGGGCTGCGTACTGCTGCAGCTGCTGAACACCGGCTACGTCGGGCACAGGGTCCTGCAGCAGATGCGCAAGGACATGTTCGCGCACCTGCAGAAGCTCTCGCTGCGCTTCTACGACAACAACGAGGTCGGCAGAGTGATGTCGCGCGTGCAGAACGACGTGACGTCGATGCAGGAGCTGCTGACCAACGGTTTTCTGACGATATTCGGCGACCTCATCGGGCTCGCGGTCGTCGTCTACCTGGTGTCCAGCCGCAACCTGGAGCTGGCGCTGGTCACGTTTAGCGTGGTGCCGGTGCTCGTCGGCGTGACCTTCGTGTGGCAGATCTACGCGCGCAAAGCCTTCCTGCGTGTGAGGCAGGCAATCGCCATCGTCAACTCAAACCTGCAGGAGAACGTCTCGGGCGTGCGCGTCATCCAGTCGCTCTCCCGCGAAGACGTCAATGCCCAACGCTTCGACGCGTTGAACGAAGACAACATGCGCGCCAACATCGACGCGGGGCGGCTGCAAGCCGCCGTCATGCCGATGGTGGAGCTGCTGTCGTCGGCCGCGACGGCGCTGGTCATCCTTTACGGCGGCCGCCTGGTGCTCAACGGCGAGATCTCGCTCGGCGTGCTGCTGCTCTTCGTCTTCTCGATCGAGCGCTTTTTCCAACCGATCCGCGAGCTGGTCATGCAGTACGCGCAGCTGCAGCGCGCTATGGCCGGCGGCGTCCGCGCCTTCGAAGTCATCGACACGAAGCCTGAGATCGTCGACGCGCCGGACGCCATCGTCCTGGACGACATCGAAGGCCGCGTGACTTTCGAGGACGTGAACTTCGACTACGTCGAGGGCGTCCCGGTGCTGCGTGAGATCAACCTCGACGTGCAGCCGGGTGAAACGATCGCGCTGGTGGGCTCCACCGGCGCCGGCAAGACGACGCTGACGGCGCTGATCCTGCGTTTCTACGAGGTCACGCAAGGCCGCATCCTGATCGATGGCCACGAGCTGAAGCAGATCGACCGCGCATCGCTGACGCGGCGCACCGGCGTGGTGCTGCAGGACCCGTTCCTGTTCTCCGGCACCGTGAAGGAGAACATCCTTTACGGCCGCCTGGACGCCACGGACGAAGAGGTGATTGAGGCCGCGAAGGCTGTGGGCGCGCACGACTTCATCATGAGATTGGACCACGGCTACGAGACCGAGCTACACGAGCGCGGACAGAACCTCTCGGTCGGTCAGAGGCAGCTGATCAGCTTCGCCAGGGCGGTGCTTGCCCGGCCGCGCATCCTGATCCTGGACGAGGCGACCGCGAACGTCGACACGCGCACCGAGGTGGTGATCCAGGCGGCGCTGCGGGAACTGCTGCGCGACCGCACGTCCTTCGTGATCGCGCACCGTCTGTCGACGATCCGCGAGGCGACGCGCATCCTGGTCATGGACCAGGGCCGGATCGTTGAGATGGGCAGCCACGACGAGCTGCTGGCGAAGAACGGCATCTACGCAAACCTCTACCGCATGACCTTCGAGAAGCTGGAAGAGCCCACCGAGGGCGTCGTCGCCGACTAGTCACCGATAACCGCGTCCACTTCGATCTCGACCAGCATTTC
>DATDOP010000027.1:0-6974 GCA_035293185.1 Dehalococcoidia bacterium
GTTCAAAGAGCAGATCGCGCTGTCACCCAACGCCGTGGCCAGCGCGGAGGCGTATTACTAGCTGGCGGCCATCCAGGAGTCACGCAATGACGTCGCGCCGGCGTTGGCGAACTACACGCGCGCCACGGAGCTGAACCCGCAAAGCCCCATCGCAGACGATGCGATATGGTGGCGGGCGCGGATTCAAGAGATCGACGGGGCGCTGGACCAGGCAGGGGTGCTGTATGCACGCATCGTCAACGAGTATAAGAACTCCCAGTTCTTCTCCGACGCGGCGTTTCGCAACGGCATGCTGAAGTATCGAGCGCGCGACTTCGGCTCGGCCGCCACGCTTTGGAGCCAGGGCGCGGCGTCAATCAGCGATCCGCTGGAGCGTACGCGGCTGCAGATCTGGCAGGCGAAGGCGCTGATCGGCGCCGGGTCCAGCGCCGCCGCGCAACCGATCCTGCAGCAACTCGCCACCGACAACGAAGATGACTATCCTGGAGTTCGCGCCCGCGCGCTGCTGGCCGGGAAGCCTGAGTTGCCCACGGCGGATGCGGAAGCCAAGCTGGACCTCGAGCCAGATTTTGACTGGAAGGCGGCGGAGGCGTGGCTGGTCCAGCGCACGGGCCGTGCTATTTCGGACGCCGGTTGGAATACAGAGAGCTGGGCCCGCGCTCAGGAGCTGTGGCTGGTTGGCCGGGAAGGCTACGGCGACGCCGAGATGTTTGGGCTGATCGAGGCCTACGGCGGCGACGGGGTGGCGATGTACACGATGGCGCGCCGTCTGGATGAGCTCGGCCGCGTCTCGATGTCGGCGCGCGCCGGCCAGCGTCTCCTGCGCGTGCTCAACACGAACCCGAACGCCGGCCTGCCGAAACCGCTGCTCTCGCTCTCGTATCCGGCGGCGTTTGCTTCCCTGGTACAGAAGTACTCCGGCGAGCAGAAGGTCTCGCCGCTGCTCATGCTGGCGTTCATCCGCCAGGAGAGCTTCTTCGACCCTCGCGCGACGTCGCCGGCGGGCGCGCTGGGGTTGACCCAGGTCGTGCCGGAGACAGGCGAGGCGATCGCCAGGACGCTCGGCGTCAACGACTTCGAGACAGAGCAGCTCCTGCACGCGGACCTGAACCTGAGATTCGGCGCGAAGTACATGGCCGATCAGGTGGAGAAGTTCCGCGGCGAGATCTTCGTGGCCTTCGCGGCGTATAACGCCGGACCCACAGCGGCGGGACGTTGGCGCGACGACGCTGGTAACGACGGCGACCTGTTCCTCGAGACGATTGAGTTCCACGAATCGCGCCTCTACGTCGAGATCGTCGCGGAGAACTACGCGATCTACCGCTATCTCTACGGCGGTCAGCCGGAACCGAACCTTCCGGACTGACGTCAGGAGAGCCGTAAGGTGCTGTTTCACGTGAAACAGCGGTGCTGAGCGTGGTCTTCGTCCGAGTTTGACACTGAGAATTAGCCTCCATAGACTGGCAAGGAATGTGTCCTTCCCAGGAAGGACTGACGTGAGGATGCTGTGCCAAAGCGCACCTATCAACCCAAGAAGCGGCGACGCCTGCGAGTCCATGGCTTCCGGGCCAGAATGGCTACGTCTGACGGCCGAAGAGTCCTGCAACGACGTCGAGCAAAGGGCCGGACCCGTCTCACAGTCTAAAGACCCCTGGGCCGCGCGATCGCCGGTTGCGACGTCGCGTCGACTTCGACCGCGTGTTCCAGAAGGGACGGCACAACAGCGGCCGACTGTTGAGCGTGCGCTCCGTTCCCAACGAGCTGGCGTTGTCACGCTTCGCTTACGCGGTGCCGAAACGCGTGGGCAACTCGGTGGTACGCAACAAGGTACGCCGGCGCCTGCGCGAAATCCTGCGCATCCTTCCATTCGAAGAGGGCTTCGACGTGGTGATTTCGGTACGTCCGGAAGCGGCGGCGAGCAGCTACTTCGCGCTGAAGCAGGAAGTGGAGACGCTGCTGCGCCGGGCTCGATTACTCACCGTCCCGGCGTCGCGGCGCGCGCCATCCTCGCTCTGATTCGCGCCTACCAGCGCTCGATTTCGCCGAACCTCGGCAACCTCTGCCGGTATGAACCAACGTGCTCGCACTACGTCCATGAGGCGGTGGAGCGGCACGGAGCGTTTCGGGGATGCTGGTTCGGGGTCAAGCGACTTTTTCGTTGCCGTCCGCTGGGCGGCCGCGGCTACGATCCCGTCCCGGACTGATGTTTCACGTGAAACAGCGTCGCGGACTCGGTCTTCTGCTGCTCGTGACTGTTCTCGGCGTGCTGGTTGCGGGCTGTGTCTCTGCTTCGAAGCCTCGCGGTTGGGCCGGACCGGTGAAGGCCGGCGATACGCTTGTGGTCTCGACGGGTGGCGGCCGCCTGGACGGCTTCGATCGCGACGGCAGGCGGATTTGGCGTTTTCCCGACTTCTGGTGCGTACCTGACGGCAGTACGGACAACCTCGATGGCGTCTACGGCAAGCCGGCGGTCAGCGCGGACGGAAGAGTCGTGTTCGTTGGTGATTACAACGGCTACGTGTATGCGTTCAGGCCGGGGGATGTGAAGCTCGAGGTGGACTGCGAGCTCGACGGGTTGCCGGCATCGTCGACACTTAATCTGGGAGAACCGGTGATCGGCGGGCTGACGCTGGATTCGGCTTCAGGTCGCTTGTTTGTGACGTCCGGCAAGCAAGTCTTCAAGGTCAGGGCGCAGAGCATGATCGATGCCCTGGATGGCAAGGTCAGAATCGACAACGAGCTGTTTTATGAGACAGAGGGCGACATCTGGAGTACGCCCGTGGTCGCGTCTGGCAAGGTGTTGTTCACGTCCCTGGATGGCTACCTTTACGCGGTGGATCCGGCTTCCAACCAGTTGATGTGGCGCTTCAAAGCAGACAGCGGCCTGGTTTCGACGCCGGTGGTCGTTGGCGATAGCGTTCTCGTGGCCGGATTCGGCGGGATTCTGTACTCCGTCGACATCGACGACGGCAGCGAGCAGTGGGGGTTCAAGGCCAGTCATTGGATCTGGGGAGAGCCGGCGGTCGCGCAAGACACAGCTTACGTCGGCGACTTCGACGGGATCGTGCATGCCGTTGACATTCCGAGCGGCACCGAAACGTGGTCCGTATCTCTGGACAAGGGCCCGATTCGGGCAGCGCCTGCCATCGCGTCCGGCACGCTGATTGTTTCTACGGACCTGGGCTGGCTGTTCGGGATCGACCTGAGTTCTCGCGAAGTCGCCTGGCAGCGAGACATCGGTTCGAAACTCAACGCCGGCATCACTGTCGATGGCAGCAATGTCTACATAGCGCCTCAGGGTTGTGTAACGCCTGAAGCCGGTGGCGAGAAGGTCTACTACATCCAGGTCAACCCTTCGAACGGTGATCTGACGGCGGCAAGCGGAGTCTGCTGATGAATTACATCGGCGATGTCTTCAACTTTGTCCTGATTACGCCGCTAACGAACCTGTTCGTGCTGCTGACCAACCTGACCGGCAACGCGGGCATCGCCGTGATTCTGCTGACGGTGATCATCAGGCTGATCACGATGCCGCTGACGATCAAGCAGATGCATTCGACGCGGGCGATGATGGCCCTTGCGCCTCGTCAGGCAGAGCTTCAGAAGAAGTTCAAAGACCCGCGCCGCCGCCAGCAAGAGACGATGAAGCTGTACCGGGAGGCCGGCATCAACCCGCTGGGCTGCTTCTCCAGCATGTTGATCCAGATGCCCATCCTGATCTCGCTGTACCGGGTGTTCATCATTGCCGTCGGGGAAGCGCCGGAATCGCTGATCAGGCTCTCGGAGCGAATCTACGGCTGGGACTATCTGCGCAGCGGCCTGCCACTGCCAGCCGACTTCCTCTGGCTGCATCTGGGGCGACCGGACCCGTTTGTCTTGCCGGTACTGGTGGCGGCGACGACGTACACGCTGCAGAAGATGAGCACTCTGCCGACCACCGACGAAAAGCAGCGCGCGCAGGCTCAGATGATGAACTTCATGATGCCGCTGTTCTTTGGCTGGATCACGCTGACCCTGCCCAGCGGTCTGGGGCTATACTACGCGCTGTCTAACCTCATCGGCATGGCGCTTCAGTATGCGTACGTGGGCGGAGGTCCGTTCAACTGGCGGGCGCTGGTGGGGCTTTCGCAGGATGCCGTGTTGCCCAGGGCGCTGGAAGCTCGGGAGAAGGCGACGGAACGCTTCCGCAAGCTAGGCAGCGACGACGAAGAGGATGAACCCGAGGCTGGTGCGGGCGCCCCGGCGAAGCCGAAAAGGTCCCGCCCAAGCTCGGAGAGTGCAAGCAGCGATAGCGGCAGCGGGGCCAGGCGCCGCCGGAGGAGGTACGGTCGTGGACGGCGTTGAAGCCGAAGGTAGGACAGTCAACGAAGCGACCGAGAAGGCGCTGGAAGAGCTTGGCTTGAGGCGAGACGAGGTAGACGTGGAAGTGCTCAGCGAGGGCCGTCCGCGCCTGCTGGGCTTCCGCGGCGAACCGGCGCGCGTGCGCGTGACGCCGCGCCCTGCGCCTGCCGCGCCACCTCCCGTCGAGCGCCGTCAGCCCAGCCGGCGCACCACCGTGGTGGAAGAGGAAGCTGAACTCGACGAAGAGGAAGAAGAAGACGAGGACGAGGAGTACGAAGAGGGCGAAGACGAAGACGAGGATGAAGAGGACGACGAGGAGTATGAAGACGAGGATGAGGGCGAGGAGGCCGAGGAGCGCATGCCGGCGGAGCTGCTCCGCCCGGCGCCGCGCGTAGCGGTTGCGCCCGTAGAGCACGTCCCCGCCGACCCCGCGGACGTCGCTGTTGCCGTTGAGGTGCTCGAAAACCTGATCCGGCTCACCGGCCTCGAAGCGACGGTTACGGCTCGTGAGCCGGAAACGGCGGGCGATGGCCTCGGCATGATCCAGTCGGTGCTTGACGTGGATGGTGAGGACCTCGGGCTGCTGATCGGGCGGCGAGGGCAGACGCTGGCTTCGTTGCAGTACCTGCTCAACCTGATGGTCGCCAAACAGATCGGCAAGCGCGCGGCGTTTGGCGTGGACGTCGACGGCTACCGCCGCCGCCGTGAGGAGTCCCTGGTCAACCTCGCGAAACGGACGGCTGCTCGTGTACGAGGTACGGGCAGGTCGGTCACGCTGGAGCCGATGCCGCCAAACGAGCGGCGCATCGTCCACATCACGCTGGCAGACGACCCGAACGTCATGACTGTGAGCATCGGTGAAGGCGAAGGACGCAAAGTAGCGATTACGCCCACCCGCTAGGTTAACCATGACCCCAGACGTATTGATCGCAGGACATATCGCTAAGGATATAACTGCGGATGGCTGGCGTCCCGGGGGCGGGGTGCTTTACGCGGCCGCGCAGGCGAGCAGGCTGGGCCTCAGCGTAGCTGCCTTGACGGCTTGCAGCCCGGAAGTCGAGCCGTCAGCGGTGCTTCCCGGCGTTGATTGGCGCGTCCTGCCGTCAGAAGCGACTGCTACCTTCGAGAATGTGTACTGCGACGGCGTGCGCCAGCAACGCCTGTTGGCGACTGGACGGCGGCTTAGCCTGGAAGACCTGCCGGTGGAGTGGCTGGACGCCCCCCTGGTCCTGCTAACCAGTCTGTTTCACGAGATCGAAGCCGATATTGCACCGGCGTTGGCAAGTCGCGGCGCGCTGGTGGGCCTCGGAGCGCAAGGTTGGCTCCGTCGCCTCGAGGGCGATCGCGTGCAGCCCATGGCGTTTGAGCCCTCGCCGGCGTGGTTAGCTGCAGACGTGGTCTTCGTATCTGAAGAAGACGTGGCTGACGCAGAACGCGTGGCTGAGTGGCGCAGTCGCACCCCGATTGTCGTGCTGACGCGGGGCTATCGCGGTTGCACCGTGTGGGACACGAGCGGGCGTCATGACGTTTCGGCTGCGGCCGTGGCGGAGGTAGACCCCACGGGTGCCGGTGACGTGTTCGCTGCGGCATTTCTGGTGAGGTATGCGGAGGCACGTGACGTGGTGGCTGCCGCCCGGTTCGCTACGGCGGCTGCGGCCCTGGCCGTTGGCGGCGAAGGCACCAGTTCGATTGCCGGGCGAGACGAAATCGAGACGCTGCTCGGAGCCGGCCAGGTCAAGGTCGCTGGATGAGCCCGACGAACGGCAAGCGAGCCGTGGTGATCGTGCTCGCCAACCAGAAAGGCGGCGTTGGTAAGACCACGACGGCAATCAATCTTGGCGCCGAACTGGCCGCCCGCGGCGTCGCTTGCCTGCTCGTGGACCTCGACCCGCAGGCCAACGCGACAGCGGGGCTCGGGCTCGGGCATAGCGACCGCACGACCGTCTACGACGTGCTGATCGACGGGCTGCCGCTCTCGGATGTCATCGTGTCGACTCCTCAGGAAGGTCTCGACCTCGCACCCTCGGGCCCGGACCTGGCCGGCGCGGAGGTGGAGCTCGTGCCGGCGATGGCGCGCGAGCAGCGTCTGAGCCGCGCGCTGGACACGGTTGCTGACCGTTACGAGGCGATCATCGTCGATTGCCCGCCGTCGCTGGGACTGCTGACGCTGAACGCGCTGAATGCGGCGGACGAGGTGCTGGTTCCCGTGCAGTGCGAGTACCTGGCGCTGGAGGGACTGGGGCAGCTGACCGGCACGCTGGAGGCCGTCCGTCGCAACCTCAACTCGCGCCTGCATCTCGGCGGGCTGCTGCTGACGATGTACGACAGCCGCACGAACCTGTCTCAGCAGGTGGCCGATGAGGTGAGACGCCACTTCCCGGCGACATTCGAGACGGTGATACCGCGCAGCGTGCGGGTCAGTGAAGCGCCGAGCCACGGCTTGCCTATCGGGCAGTACGCCGGCTCGTCAGCCGCCGCGAAGGCATACACGGCTTTCGCGGATGAGGTTATCGCGGCGTTCCTGCCGGCTCACGACCGCCCCGGGACGACAAAGTCGCGTTCGGAGAAGGTGAGGGCGAAGCGATGACCAACCGTCGCACCGGTCTCGGGCGCGGCCTTGACGCGTTGATTCC
>DATDOP010000028.1:0-3311 GCA_035293185.1 Dehalococcoidia bacterium
CCGCGAGGAGCTGGGCGCGGAGATAGAGGACGTGAAGCTGCTGGGGGTGACCGAGAACATCTTCACCTTCCTCGGCGCGGAGGGGCACGAGCTGGTGTGGATCTTCGAGGCGCGGCTGACGAACCGGACGCTGTACGAGCAAGAGGTGGTGATCTGCGACGAAGGCGGCGCGGCGTTCGAGGCGCACTGGGTGTCGCTGAGCCTGTTCGAGGCAGGCGACGCGCCTTTGTACCCTGACGGGCTGCTGGAGATGCTGGCAACGCAGGACGTATAATGTCAGATGTGGGACGTCGTGCTTCTTACGTGGGAGGATGTCAGTGAGGATTTCGGTTCGCGAAAAGAGGCAGGTTACGCTCCCGGCCTCCGTGTGCAAGGAACTCGGCATCGAGCCCGGGGACCTGCTCGATGCCACAGTGGACGAGGGCGCTCTCGTAATTCGACCGGCCCGCAAGGCAGCGCTCGACGCCTTGAAGGAATTACAGAGAGCCATCAAGGAATCGGGAGTCACGTTGAGCGACCTGTTGGAGGGCGGACAGCAGGTGCGCAAGGAGATCTTCCGGGAAAGCTACCCTGAGCTTGCCGAGAAGTACGATCTCTAGGGTGTTCCTGGACTCCAACGTAATCTTCTCCGCCGTGCACTCACCGCAAGCCACACCGGGCCGACTCTTGCGATACGCAACTTCAGGTACGTTCCGAGCAGTCATTTGCTCCACGGTCTTGAGGGAAGTCGTTCGCAACCTGGATAGAAAGGTGGGCCCGAGCCTGCGCGGACTTGAGGACCTCATAAGAGCAGGGACGTTCGAAGTGATGCCGGACCCGCCACCGCCTGAGGTCGAGGTTTGGGCGGCCCGAGGCTTCGGCACGGACTCAATCATCGTAGCTGCCGCGTTCGCTGCCGACGTGGACTATCTCTGCACCGGCGATAGAGGACTGCAACGTGGACTGCCAGCTTATGACAGCCCATTCGAGATCGTCTCTCCTTCCGTGCTCCTCTCTTTGCTGGTCGAAGACCAGTCTTCCGGCCGGTGAGACGAAAGAGTAGACGCGCTATCATGCGTTGATTATGACCACCACGACGCGCCTGCCTGCCGCCTTCAAGCGCTTCCGGCGTCTGCGCCGTAGCGAGGCCTTGCGGCGGCTGGTGGCGGAGACGCGCCTGGACGCGCGGGACTTCGTCTATCCGTTGTTTGTGACGCACGGGCGCGGCGTGCGCGACGAGATTGCGTCGATGCCGGGGCAGTACCAGCTATCGGTTGACCAGCTGGCGGGCGAGGCTCGGGAGCTGCGAGAGCTGAACGTGCCCGCGGTGCTGCTGTTCGGGCTGCCGGCGGCGAAGGACGCGCTGGGTTCGGAGGCTTACGCTGCGGACGGCATCGTGCAGGACGCGGTGCGGGCGCTCAAAGACGCCGACCCGGACCTCTGCGTGATCACGGACGTCTGCCTCTGCGAGTACACGGACCACGGCCACTGCGGCATCGTCACCGGCGCAGGCGAGGTCGACAACGACGCGACGCTGGAGCTGCTGGCGCGCATCGCCGTCAGCCAGGCCGAGGCGGGGGCAGACATGGTCGCGCCGTCGGACATGATGGACGGGCATACGGCCGCCTTGCGCGCCGCGCTCGACGCCTCGGGACTGGATTCGACACCGATCATGGCGTACGCGGCGAAGTACGCGTCGGCGTTTTACGGGCCGTTCAGGGTGGCGGCGGAGAGCGCGCCGGCGTTCGGCGACCGGCGGGGCTACCAGATGGACCCGCCCAACGCGCGCGAGGCGCTGCGCGAGATCGAGGCGGAGATCGAGGAGGGCGCGGACATCGTCATAGTCAAGCCGGCGCTGGCTTACCTGGACGTGCTGTCGCAGGCCCGCCAGCGTTTCGACCTGCCGTTCGCGGCGTACAACGTGTCGGGGGAGTACGCGATGGTGAAGGCGGCGGCGCAGAACGGCTGGCTGGACGAGAGGCAGGTGACGCTGGAGGTGCTGACGGCGATCAAGCGCGCCGGGGCGGACGTCATCATCACGTACTTCGCGAAGGACGCTGCCAGGTTGCTGCGGGAAGCGACGTAAGGTAGAGGCTGACACCGCAGGTTGAAACCTGCGGCAGCGGGCCCATGCCCCTGCGCTGTCCAAACTGAGCCACGTCCGCTGCGCATCGCTCTCGCGCTGCTTCGCCCCCACCCCCCTTCTTGAAGCCTGGGGGGACACCCCCCAGGCCCCCCGCGCATGGGCTGCGCCCCCGCTACCCCTAGTAGCTATTGACGAGAACGTTGGCGCGACACCTTTCGGGCTACTGCGCAGGGCTGCGCCCCGCTACCACTGGTGCCTATCGGCGAGAACGTTGGGGACACTCCCGGGCTCCCCGCGCAGGGCTACGCCCGCCACTCCTGGTGTCTATGACGAGAACGTTTGGGGGAGACCTCTCGTGCTACCGCGCAGGGCTGCGTCACTTGGAATGCCCTCGGCGCCCCTGAACCTGATTGGACTTGGACGATAACTCGCCCGGCGCCGGCGGCACCGCCCCGACCTGCCACGCCGCCTGATCACGCCTAAGAGGCTGCGTGTTCAAGCCACTCGTGGGTTAGTATTCCAACCGCGCGCCTCTGGGCGGCCAACGATGCCGGGCTTCAGCTTTTTCGAGGAGTTTCTGATGACGCAGCCGTTACTGGCTAACCTGGTGTGCGGCAGTCCGGCGCGTAACCATGACTTCGACTTCGCGCGCTGGCGGCTAGCCGAGGCGTTGTACGCCGCGGGCGACATCCGCACCGATGCGTTCAACGACTACGAGTCGATTCAGGGCGACATGCTGGTCAGCTACACGTCGCAGGTGCCGGTGACGGACGCTGGGTGCGAGCGCTTGCGTGCCTTCCTGGAAGGCGGCGGGCGCTGGCTCGCGATCCACGCCAGCAACTCGGTGGCGGGCAATGCGCATCTGCCGGGCATCCTGGGCAGCAAGTTCATCACCCACCCGCCGTACACGCACTTCGCGGTGAGCATCTCGGCGCCCAACGACCCGCTGCTCAAAGGCATCGAGCCGTTCGAGGTGGACGACGAGCTGTACGTCATCGAACACGCGGAGGACGTCGAGGTGCTGCTGGAGACGCGCTGGGGCGGCGAGGCGCTGGGCGGGCGGCAAGTCGAAGAGGGGCGACGGCCGCTGATGTACCGGCGCCGTGCCGGCGAGGGCGGCGTGCTCTACCTGGCGCTGGGCCACTGCAATCGCCCGTTCGACACGCCACCGAGCGGCCAGCTGCAGACGGACAAGCGCGGTCCGTGGAACCTGCCCGTGTACAAGGAGCTGATCCGCCGCGGCATC
>DATDOP010000029.1:0-9037 GCA_035293185.1 Dehalococcoidia bacterium
GGAGCAGACCGAGAGGGATGCGCAGCCCAGACGCCTCGTCCTCGCGACAGCGCTCCCTGCAAGGCGGTAATTCTCTTCAATCTCACTTAGGCACCCAGGGGCGTATCTGCTGATCCTTCGATAGCGTCAGCAGCTGGTCCAGGTCCATGACGAGCTCTTTGCGGTCGACGCTGGACAGCTCGTGGCCCGTCCAGGTGTTGTTCATCGCTATCGCGTCGAAGTTGCACACCTCAACGCAGATGTTGCAGCGCATGCAGCGCCCATAATCGATGTAGAACTCATCGATGATCTTGCGGCGTTTGCTCTTGCCCTCGGCGTGCAGCGGATTGTCACGCATCGTCACCGTCATGCACTCCACCGGGCAGGCGCGCTCGCAGGCATGACAGCCGGTGCAGAACGGCTCATCGATGTCGAAGTCCCAGAGCAGGATCGGGAACGCCCGGTCGCGCTCCGGCACCTTGCGATGCCGCGTCGGGTACTCGATGGTGACGGGCTTGCGCATCATCGTGCCCATCGTCGCCGTCAGGGAACGCAGTACGCCGATCATTGGGTGCTCCTCGCGGCGAGCATCGCGCCCACGCGTTCTTCGCGCGAAGGCTGCTTGGTCGCCAGGTAAATTACGTACGACATCGCTACCAGCAGTGCGCTCGACGTCAGGAACAGGAGGACGTCGCGCAGCTCCTCGGACGGCTTATACGTCACGACAATACCGTTAATCATCACCTGGAGGAACCCGAACGGCAGCAGGATCTTCCAGCAGAAACTCATCAGCTGGTCGATGCGCAACCGCGGGAAAGTGGCGCTGATCCACATCATCGTGAGGATGATGAAGAACGACTTACTGAAGACCAGGATCAGCTGGTACAGGAAGTCGAAGTCGCCCCACCATGACTTTGTGCCGAAGGGCCACTCCCAGCCGCCCAGGAAGACCAGCGCGCCGAGAATCGAGAACCCCCATAGGCCGGCGTACTCCGTCAGCGCGAAGATGATGCTCCAGCGGATGCCGCTGTACTCCACCCAGGGACCGCCCACCAGCTCCGACTCGCCGATCGGGATGTCGAACGGCCGCCGCGATAGCTCCGCCAGGATTGCCGTCAGCAGGATGATGAACGGGAAGGGCTGCAGCAGCAGGTTCGGTATCGTGTCCTGCTGCAGCGTGATGTCGTTCAGGTTCAGCGACCCGGCGATGATCGACACCGCGAGCACGCCGAGGATCAGCGGGATCTCGTAGCTAATCAGCTGCGCCGCCGAACGCACGGCCCCCAGCAGCGCGTACTTGTTGTCCGAAGCCCACCCGGCCATCAGGTAGCCGATCACGGTCACGCCCGAGATCGCCACGATGTAGAACAGACCGAGCTGCAGGTCGCGCACGAACCAGCCTTCCATGAACGGCAGCGCCAGCAGCGTCATGAACACCGGCACGAAGCAGACGTACGGCGCCAGCTCAAACAGCCAGAAGTCGGCCGTCGTGGGGCGCAGGTCTTCCTTGGTTAGAAGCTTCAGCGCGTCGGCGATCGACTGCAGCGTGCCGAACGGCCCGGTGCGCATGGGACCAAGGCGCATCTGGATGCGTCCGACGAACTTGCGCTCCAGGTAGATCAACCCCATCACCGTCACAGTCATGACGATGACGACGATCTGCAGACGCACGAAAGCGTCCAGCCAGACGTTCATGTTCACGCCGAAGATGCCCCAGAGCAGCTGGCCCATCCCCTAGACCTCCCCACCCTGAGTTCCAAGTAACCAGTAACAAGTAACCAGTAAGTCGTCCGGCGATCTCGCAATCCTTGTTACTTGTAACTTGTAACTTGTTACTGTCACCGATCAACCTCACACAGCACGATGTCGATCGAGCCCAGGATCGTGACGGCGTCGGCGACGTAGCTGCCGACCGTCATGTGCCGGAGCGCCGACAGGTTGCAGAACGAAGACGACCGGATGCGCAGACGGTACGGTTGAGTCGTCCCCTTGGAGACGATGTACACGCCGTACTCGCCGCGCGGGTTCTCGCAGCGCATGTAGACCTCGCCCGCCGCGGGACGCAGCAGACGCGGCATGCGCTCCGGCAGGATCGGTCCGTCCGGCATCTGCGCCAGGGCCTGCCGCACGATCTTCACCGACTCCCTGACCTCCGCCAGGCGCACCAAGTAACGGTCGTAGGAGTCGCCGTTGGTGCCAATCGGCACCTGGAAGTCGAAGCGGTCGTAGATCGAATACGGCTCGGCGCGGCGGAGGTCGTGCTGGACACCGCTGGCGCGCAGGACCGGTCCCGTCGCCCCGTAGTTGATCGCGTCCGCCGCGGACAGCTTGCCGATGCCGCGCGTGCGCATGATGAAGATCTCGTTATCGGTCAGTAGCTTGTCGAGGTCGTTCGCGCCGACCAGCGCGTTATCACAGACCCAGAGCGCGCGCTCCTTGAAGTCGCGCGGCACGTCCCAGGCGACGCCGCCCGGCCGGAAGTACGCGTACATCAGGCGGTCGCCCGATACTTCCTCGAACAGGTCGAGCAGGTTCTCGCGCTCCCGGAACGCGTACGTGAACGCCGTCCCAAACACGCCCAGGTCTGTGCCGAACGCGCCCAGGAACATGAAGTGGCTGGAGATGCGGTTCAGCTCCGTCAGGATCACCCGGATGTACTCCGCGCGCTCCGGCGGCACCAGCCCCGCAAGCTTCTCGACTGCCTGCACGTAGCACAGCTCGGCGTTGAACTGCGCCAGGTACTCCGTCCGGTCCTGGTAGCCGATCGCCTGGCGGTAGTCCATGTGCTCAGACAGTTTCTCCGCGCCGCGGTGCATGTAGCCGATGTGCGGTACCAGGTCGACGACCTCTTCACCGTCGACCACCAGCACCATCCGGAACACACCGTGGGTCGCCGGGTGCTGCGGCCCGATGTTGATGTTGAGGTCGATCGTTTCGAGTTCGTGCTCGCTGGTAAGTTCGCTCATCCCCAGCCTCCCCCCAACACCCCTGCAACAAGCGACAGGCAAGAAGCAACTAGAAGCTCCCGAATCCCTGGTGCTTGTAGCTGGTTGCTTGTTACTTGCACGTCTACTCAGCCTCCGTCGAGGCTTCGACCTCGAAGCCGGAGCCGGGTGGGATGTGGCCGGCGCTGCCCATGTTCGCGCCCAGCATCTCGCCCTGCCACTCCTCAAGCGGCGCCAAAGGGTTGTCCTTGCGCAGCGGGAAGTGGTCTAGCATGTCTTCCGGCAGCAGGATCGGCACCAGGTTCGGGTGGCCCTCGAAGACGATGCCGAACATGTCGCGCGCCTCGCGCTCGTGCCAGTCGGCGGCCAGCCAGAGGTCGCTCGCGGTCGCGATCTTCGGGTCGCCCGTGGGCACCTTCGCTTTAACCGTCACGTTGTGGCCGTGCCTGTACGAATAGAGGTGGTAGACCACCTCGAGGCCGTCGGCTTCGTAGTCGACGCCGCACAGGTCACGCAGGAAGTCGAACGCCAGCGTCTCGTCGTTCCGCGCGGCCTCGAGCACCTTGTGCACGTCCTTGCGGTCGACCGTCAGCAGCACGTCGAGCGCGCCCTGCACCGCCTCGATCGCCACGCCGGGCAGGGCCTTCGTGAACAGCCCTGCCACCGGCCCGATCTGCGGACCAGCGTCTTCCTTCGCCTCTTCGGCCTTTTCTTTGCTCTCTTCCGAAGTCATCCGACCCTGTTTCGCTCTTCCATGATCTTGTTCTGCAGCGCGATGAAGCCGTCCATCAGCGCTTCAGGCCGCGGCGGGCAACCCGGCACGTAGACGTCCACCGGGATGATCTTGTCCACGCCCTGCAACACGCGGTCGTAGCGGGTGTAGGGGCCGCCGTTCGTCGCGCAGGCGCCCATGCTGATCACCCACTTCGGGTTCGGCATCTGCTGGTACAGCAGCTTCACCGCCGGCGCCATCTTCTTCGTCACCGTCCCCGCGACGATCATCACGTCGCACTGGCGCGGCGACGGCCACGGCACGATGCCGAAGCGGTCGAGGTCGTGGTGCGACATGTACGTTGCGATCATCTCGATCGCGCAACAAGCCAGGCCAAACGTCATCGGCCACAGCGAGCTCTTGCGCGCCGCCGCGATGATGTAGTCCGCCGGCACCTGCATGATCCCCGGCAGCACCGTCCGGTACAGCGCCTTCGGGTGGTCGATCTCCACGGGCTGCAGTCGCGCCATCTCCAGTTGCACGCCCAGCGAGATCGGGCGCGACATCGCGCCCGCGTCGTGCCCGGTGGTCAGGTCAGGCACGCGGCCCGGCACCGCCGACGTGTCGCGCGGCGGACGGCGCTCGCGGGTGGCCTGCGGCGCCGGCGCGGCAGCCTCCGCGGGCGGCGTCGACTCCGTCGACTCGCCGGCGGACTCTTCGTTTACTTCCATTCCAGGACACCCTTCTTCCAGGCGTAGCCGAGGCCGGCGCCCAGAATGACGATAAACAGGATCATCGAGTACAGCGCGGTCTCACCCACTTGCACGACGGACACGGCCCACGGGAACAGGAAGACCGCCTCGACATCGAAGATCAGGAACAAGATCGCGTAGACGTAGTAACGGACGTGGATCTGAGTGCGCACGCGGCCGATCGGCAGCATGCCACATTCGTAAGGGATGCCCTTTTCGCGGTTGGTGGAATAAGGGGCCAGGAGCTTTGCGCCGATGATCGCGGTCACCACTAGCACGCAACCGGTAAGAGCCGCGAGCAGAACCGCCGCGTAGTTATCGAAGAGAGCCTGCATCCGCCCTGACCCTGCTAGTGAGGCTGCTCTCTGATCCCAGGCAATCCTTGCCTGGTGCCATTCGTCACAAGCAGGCAGATGCTAGCATCGGCCCCTACTTGGGTCAAACCAACGCAGACCAGCCTCGTATCCCCTCGGATCACGGCGCCGGCCCCGTCTTCGTGCCCGCGGGGCAGGGCTCGCTCTGGGTCACCGGCGCCCGCTTCGCGATCACTACCAGCGTGTGACTGAAGCCCGCCGGCCCCAGCTCGCCGATCCCCGTCAACAGCGTCAGTTGTTCGTTCGCCGTGCGCCGGTACAGCCCGTCGCCGAAGTCCCGCGTCGCCAGGTTACAGATAGAAACCACCTGGTAGAGGTAGCTCGCCCCCTTCCAGGTCACGTCGATGCGCTCCCCGGGCGGCACGCTGGCCAGCGGGAAGAAGGCGCCCTTGCACGGCGCCGGCTCCGCGCCGCCTTTGCACGCGACTTCTGAAAGCGACCGCGCCGCCATGACGACGTTGCCGCCACCCGGCGCGCCACCTAAACCCGCGACGCCGAAGTCATACAGCGCCACGTCCTCCGCCCCGTCCGGCGAAGGCAGCGCCCCGGCCCCCAGCTTCTTCAGCGTCAGCGGCGCATCGATCCCCAGCGCCCGGATGACTATGGCGTCGCGCGGCACAGCAGTCGCCGCTGCGACGTCGTCAGCCGGCTTGGCGTTATCGCCACCGCAAGCGACAACCAGCAGCAGCACCGCGAGCAACGCGACTAAGGGCATAACCCACCGTGCCCCAACACCCCGCCTACCGCCAGAAAGCGCCCATCCGGCGACTCGACCACGTCGACGAGGTTCTCAGGCAGGACGATCTTCCACTGTAGCGTTTCGATATCCAAGATTGCCCGCGGGCCGAACGGGTCCACGCCGAGGTCGCCGGAGGGCGTGAACGACACCCAGAGCGCCGCGTTCAGCTCCCTGATCCGGCCGCTGGCTCGTTCGAAGATACGCGTGTTGTCCTTCTGGCCGGAGCAAAACCCGCCGCTCCAGACGATGTAGTCCTTGTTGGCGATCAAGGGCCAGTGCGAGTAGATCGTATTCGTGTTGGGCCGAAAGGGCGCCGTCGCGACGAACGTCGCGCGCCCGCTGGCGATGTCTACGCTGAAGATGTTGGTCGTCCCCTCCGCGTATCTGGTCCTGGTTTGCGGCGGCTCTGTGAGCAGGCCCGCCACCACGTCTCCGCACCACTTCTGGCTCCCATCCGTGCTCTTGCATTGCGGGCTGGTGGCGATCACCAGTTCGTCCGGCCCGACTTGGAAAGCGGCCAGCGCCCGAAACTCCAGCATTACCTTGCCTGTGGACGTCTCCTCAAGGACTTGCTGCTCGTTTGCCATCACCACGCATCGGTCGGGGCCCGGAGTCGGGTCAGAGCACGCCGCCCGTCCCTTCGCCTGATCGCGGAAGCGATAACGGCCCGGATCGGGCGGGCGCCTGCTCGCCTCCGCCATTTCTTTCAGCGCGGGGTCCGTAATCTCATCGATGGCCTGTGTCTGCCCGGTGCGGATATCCATCACGGCACCATCCACGTCGAGATAGTTGTCAGCGACGAACCTGGCGTTTCCGCCCAAGATTGGGAACTCCCGGCTCTGCTTCGTCGCGATGTCGATTACGCGCGCTGTGCCGGGCGGCGACGAGTTGAACGCCAGCTTCTTGCTATCAGGGCTAAAGGACACCACGATCCCCGGCCCGAAGTTCACCTCCGTCCCCTGCTCGACGTCGTACAAGACCACGGACTCGCGGTCCCACGCCCTGAACGGCGAGGGCGGGCGTGACGCCATGACGAACACGTCATCCGCCTGTCGCGGCCGCGCTTCCGTGAACAGCCCCGTTATGCCGCGAGTTGCGCCGCCGGCCGTCGTCGTCGAAACAGCCGCAGTCGTCGCTTCCGGCGTAGCGCCCGGCGTCCCAGACACCGCAGGCGACTCGTCATCACCCGTGCAACCGAGAACCAATGCGGCCGCAAGCGCAGCGACCAGCGCGGGGAATCGCATGCACCCAGTTTCTCACATGCGCTGCAAACTGCCGCCTTTTAGCCTCATTCGGAAACCTGTTCGAAACATGCGCTGGCTATCGTTGCCACAGGGCACCCTCCCGCCGATCGCGCCCCACGGGTACCACCACATCTCAGCGGAGGACAGGCATGACCACCTCAATCGACAGCCCGCAGACTATTCGCCGCGACCCGCTTACCACCGCGCGTGCCTCCCTCGGCGAAGCCGCGACCCTCGATTCCACGGACAACCTCGCCTGGTCGATGAACCTGTTCACCGCCCTGCGCAAGCTCAGCAAGGTCTTCGAAGAGCACGTGAGCGAATCTGAGGGCAGTGACGGCGTCCTGCCGGAGATGCTGGCCATCAAGCCCCACCTCCAGAAGCGCGTCCGTACCCTGAAAGCGGATCACGACCGCATCCGCCTGCGCATTCGCGAGGCCATGGCGTCGGTCGAAGAGCAGGTGTGCCTGCCGCAGATCGAAATCGAGAAGCTCCGCCTCCTGGCCGGCGGCGTCGTGCACGAGGTGCGCCGCCACGAATCCAGGGGCAACGACCTGGTCTACGAGGCCTTCAACCGCGTGGACGGCTTCGACTAACCTCTTCCAGCTTCTACCAGCCCGGCTTGGCGACCATCAGGTAGACGATCGCCGCGAACATCACGGCCGTCACGGGTCCCACTATTGCCGCCGCCTTGCCCTGCAGCTTCGCCGCAATCTCCGGCGTCAGCAGCCCGTCCGGCGCCTCCCGCGTCAGCCTGTACAGCGCGTTCGCAGCGGGACGCAGGAACGCCAGCGCCAGGATCACGATCCCGTAGAACAAGACCTGCGCGATCACCAGCCACGTCACGTCCACGTCCACGTCGAACTTGTTCGCGGTCAGGTAACCAAACACCGCCACCGCGGTCGCCGCCGGGATGGAAAGGAAGTTCTCGGAGATGTACAGCAGCGTCGCGTAAGCGCGCGCCTCCTGTACCGTATGCACCCGCGCCACCAGCGACCCCACGATACCCTCCAGCACGAAGCCGCCTCCCAGCAAAATCACGGCAATCACGTGCAGCGTCTTGAACAGCCGGTACCAGTCAGAATCGTCCACGTCGCACCTCTCACGTCAGGTCCACGCGCCGACCTTACTCATCGTCGGACGACATGTCGAGGCGTGGCCTGTAGCTGCATGCCTTTAGGCTTGCGCGTATATTTATGTGCTAACCTGTGTGCCTATGCGGACACACATCAGCCTGCCTAAAGAGCTCGTGGACGAAATCGACGCTGTCGCCGGACCGCGCAAGCGCAGCGAGTTCATCGAGGAGGCTATCAAGCTCAAGCTCGTCAACGCCAGGCAGCGTAGAGCCCTCGAGTCCCCGGGTCCCGGCCTCGATCCCCAGGACTATCCTCACTGGGCGACCCCCGAACTCGCATCCAGGTGGGTCCACGACACGCGACAGGCAGACCAGGCTTACGTTGACACCCGCCTAGCTAAGCAAGAGCCCCAGCGCACACCGGGGCGCGAAGCCAATTAGTGCTCGATGGCGCTCTATTTACTGGATACCGACGCGGTCATCGACTACCTCAACCGCTTTCCACCGACTCTCACGCTGCTCCGAGAGCTCACCGCCGATGCAGACATACTCTGTACCTGCGACGCGGTACTTGCGGAGGTCTATACAGGACTGCAGCCACGTCACGAGGCCATAGCTTCAGACTTCGTTCCCTCGCTACGGTTCCTCGCCGGTTCACCGGACGCAGCGGAACGCGCGGGCAGATGGCGCTATGCGTTCAGCCAGCAAGGCCAGACATTGCCTCTAACTGATGCGTTAATAGCCACGACAGCCTTGGCCCACAATGCAACACTCGTTACCGGCAACGTGCGCGATTACCCTATGCCCAACGTTTCTCTACTGCGTCTACCCCGCTGAGGCGCCTACCCCAGCTCCGCCAGCCGCGCCTCGATGCTCGAAAGGCGTGAGCGCGCGTCCTCCAGGCGCTGGCGTGCACCGGCGATCACCTCCGCCCGGGCGCCCGCCAGGAACTTGTCGTTGTTCAGCTGCCGCTCCAGCGCCTCAACCTGCGACTGCGCCTGCTCGCGCTCGCGCTCCAGCTTGACGCGCTCGGCGTCACGGTCGACCAGCCCCGTCAGCGGCAGCACCACCTGCGCCTCCGCCAGGATCGCCGTCGCCACTGACTCCGTCGGCGCGTGGCTCTGGTGCGCCACGAAGTGCAGCGGCCGCACCCGCGCCAGCGCCTCGATTGCCGGGGCGTGTTTGGCGATCGACGAGTCCGCGACGACGTACGCCTC
>DATDOP010000030.1:0-3975 GCA_035293185.1 Dehalococcoidia bacterium
TCAAAGCAAGGAGTTCCCCAAAATGCAAATAGCATGGCCCAACGAAACAAGGAGCGTACCCGTGGTGGACTTTAACTCCGCCCTCGATAGCGAATCGATCATCGAAGTCGACTCCGTGGTGAAGACGTACTCGAGCGGTGACGTGCAGGTGCAGGCGCTGCGCGGCGTCTCTCTGGACGTGAAGCGCGGCGAGATGGTCGCGATCATGGGGCCGTCCGGCTGCGGCAAGACGACCCTGCTGAACTGCATCAGCGGCCTCGACGTCTTCGATAGCGGCGTCGTCCGCATCGGCGGCGTCGACATCACGACGCTCAACGACAAGCAGAAGACGTCCTACCGGGCGCACAACATGGGCTTCATCTTCCAGACTTACAACCTGCTGCCGGTGCTCTCGGCGGTGGAGAACGTCGAGCTCCCCCTCGTCGTCTCCGGCGCCAACCCCCGGCAGGCCCGCGAGCTGGCGATTGCCGCCCTGGAGCGAGTCAACCTGGCCGACAAGGCCAACAGCCGCCCCTCGCAGCTCTCCGGCGGCCAGCGGCAGCGCGTGACTATCGCGCGGGCGCTGGTCAACGACCCGGCGATTGTCTGGGCGGACGAGCCCACGGGCGCGCTCGACTCCCGCACCGCGAACGAGATCATGGAGCTCATGGAGCAGATGAACCGGGAGCACGGTCAGACATTCGTCGTCGTCACGCACGACGCCGGCGTCGGCCGCCGCTGCGACCGCCTGGTGACGATGACTGACGGCCAAATCTCCGGAGAGGAGCGCAACAACTAATGGAAGCGCTATTCGGAATCCCGATGAACACGATCATGCTGGTCCTGCTGGCGCTGTTTGGCGTCGCGCTGGCCAGCGTTGCGCTGATTTTCTTCCGGAGCGGCGTCATGTTCCGGATGGGCCTGCGCAACATCCCGCGTAGAGGCGCCCAGAGCGGCCTCGTCATCGTCGGCCTCATGCTGGCGACTCTGATCACAACCGCCGCCTTCACGACAGGCGACACGATCGACCACTCAATCAAGCGCGTCGGTTACGCGACGTTGCAGCGCATCGACCTCTCACTGAACCTGCTGGGCGAAGACGTTGCCGTAAGCACCGACAACGCGGTCTATTTCAACGACACGACGGCGCAGGGCCTGGAGGGCCAATTTGCCGGCGATCCTGACATCGAAGGCTTCATCCCCCTCTTGCTCGAGCCGGTCCCGGCGATCAACGAGCGCAGCAAGCAGTCTGAGCCGGCGATCACGCTCTCCGGAGTCGACCCCGAGCGCATGACGGCGCTGGGTGGTCTGCGGCTGAGCAGCGGCGGCAAGGCGGACCTGAGCAAGCTCGGTCCCAACGACATCTACCTCTCCAAGCGAGCCGCGGACAAGCTGAACGCCAGGACCGGTGACCAGATCACCGTGCACGCGGGCGGCAGCACAGCCAGCGTCAGCGTCATCGGCATCATCGAGGACGAGCTGGCGGCAAGCGGTAGCGCGGCGTTCTTCGAGAAGGGCTCCGGCGGCGGCGCGATGCTCCTTTCCAGCGTCCAGAAGCTCACCGGCCACACCGGGGAGATCAACTTCCTGGGCGTGGCGCTCAACGGCGGCCTCTCGGCCAGCCGCCAGCGTTCCGACTCCGCGATCAGCCGGCTTGAGCCCTTCCTGCAGAGCGACGCGGGCCGTCAGCTGCTGGGCGTGAACAACACGGTCAGCGTCGAAGCGACGAAGGCCGACGAGATCGAGAACGCCGAAGACGTCGGCAACCTGTTCACGACCTTCTTCCTGGTCCTCGGCCTCTTCTCCATAGCCGCCGGCATCATGCTGATCTTCATGATCTTCGTGATGCTCGCGACGGAGCGAAAGCCGGAGATGGGCATGGCGCGTGCGGTCGGCGCGCAGCGCAGCAGCCTGGTCCAGGCGTTCCTCTCCGAGGGCATGGCCTACAGCGTCCTGGCCGGCGGCGTCGGCGCCCTGGTGGGCATGGCGGCGGCCATTGGCCTCGTCGTGGGGTTCCTGAAAATCTCCGGTGGCTTTGACTTCATCCAGGCGCACATCACGGTGCGGTCCCTGGTTATCAGCTACTGCCTGGGCGTGGTGGTCACCTTCATCACGGTGGTCTTCTCCTCGATTTCGGTCAGCTCGGTGAACATCGTCGCGGCGATCCGCGGCACGGAAGAGGACGACCGCCACGAGGCTCGCCGCAAGATATCCTGGCGCTGGATGCTCGCCGGCCTGCCCGCGATGGTTGTGCCGCCGCTGGGTATCTGGTTCTTCTTCCGCAAGGGCCTGGGCATGGCGTGGGCGTGGATCATCGCGCCCATCGGCATCGTCCTCGGTGTGTTCAGCATCCTGCTGGCCAACTCCGGCGAATCCGAGTTCCTGTTCTCCTTCGGCGTGTCTGTCCTGCCGCTCTGCTTCGCGATGATCGCCTCGCGGCTGCGGGCACCGGCGCGCCTGACCTGGACGCTGGTCGGCGCCTACCTGGCGGCGTACTGGCTGGCGCCCGTGGACTACGCCAAGCTGATTCTCGGCAAGCACCTCAGCGGCGACATCGAGATGTTCGTGCTGTCGGGTGTGATGGTGGTCATCGGCTCGACCCTGGTCATCGTTTACAACGCCCGGCTGCTGACGGTCATCTTCCAGCAGCGTGGCAGCGGTCCCCGTTACGCCGCCACGGTTGTGATGACGGCGCTCACGGTTGCGTGTTTCGCCGTCGGCTACGCCATGGGCGACCGCTACGACGGCACGGGCGAGCTGCTCTACCTGTTCGGCGGCGTGCTGGCGATCGGCGCGGCGGTGGCGTTTGCTGCGGTGCGCTTCCCCCACACGGCGCCTGCGCTGAAGATGGGCGTCGCCTACCCGCTGTCCAACCGCTTCCGCACCGGCATGGCAATCGCCATGTTCTCGCTGATTGTCTTCTCTCTGGCGACCTTCGGCGCTGTCAACGCGAGCTTCGTCTCGTTGCTGACGGCTGAGGGCGGCGACGGCGGTTGGGACGCGATCGCCACGGCGACGCGTAACACCGAGAACCCGGACGTCGAGGCCGCGCTCGCCGCGGTGCAGGCGCCGGTGGCCTCGGACATCGCCGCGGTCGGCCGCGTGAGCACCTACACGGGTACTTCGCAGGCCCGCGTTCCCGGTACCGGCTACAAGGCGTTCCCGGTCATCGCGGCCGACGAGGCCTTCCTGGCCATGAACGACGCCAGGCTCGGCTCCTGGGTGGACGGCTACGAGAGTGAAGCGGACGTGTTCGCGGCGGTTGCTGCGGACGCCAGGCTGGCGCTCGTGGACCCCAGCGTGCTGCCCAGCGGCTTCAACGAGTTCGAATTCACGCTCGACGACCTCAAGGTTACGGACGACCGCTTCGAGCCGTTCGACCTGGAGTACACCGACGTGACGACTGGCCGCGAGGCCCGCGTGACGGTGGTCGGCGTGCTGGCCATCCAGGTCGGTCCGTCCTACACGTCCGGCATCTACGTCAACGAAGCTGCCTACGAGGCGACGTTCGGCGAGCCGGAATTCCTGCGCAACTACGTGAAGTTCGACGACGGCGTCAAGGTCAAGGCGGCGGCGGAGAGCATCGAGGCCTCGCTGGTGACCGAGGGCGTGCAGGTGGAAACCACGAAGTCGCTGCTGGACGCCACGGTGGCGGAGAGCAACACCTTCGTGCGCATGTTCCAGGGCTTCATGGCGCTGGGCCTGCTCACCGGCATCGCGGCGCTGGGCGTCATCGCCTACCGCTCGGTGACGGAGCGCAGGCAGCAGATCGGCATGTTGCGGGCCATCGGTTACCAGTCCGGCAGCATCGCGCTGACGTTCATGCTGGAGTCGGGCTTCATCGCCCTGATGGGCATCCTCTCCGGCGTCGTGGGCGGCATGATCATCGCCCGCAACCTGTTCACCAGCGGGCAGTTCAGCGGTGAGGGCATCGAGTTCGCGATTCCCTGGACCGAGGTGTTGATCATCGTGGTCACGGCCTTCGTGTTCTCGATG
>DATDOP010000031.1:0-2030 GCA_035293185.1 Dehalococcoidia bacterium
CCTGGACCAAGGGCGGCGCCAAGGCCCCCGTCTCCGGGCCCATTGGCATCGCGCAGGCGACTGGCGAAGTGGTCGAGGAAGCGGGCTGGAAGAGCCTAATGGACCTGGCGGCGCTGCTCAGCATAAACCTGGCAATCCTCAACATACTGCCGCTGCCGATGCTGGACGGCGGCCGTATGACCTTCGTGGTCATCGAGATCCTGCGCCGGGGCAAGCGCATCGCGCCGGCCAAGGAAGCCATGGTCCACCTGGTCGGCATGGCGGCAATGCTGGCACTCGTCGTCGTACTCAGCTACTTCGACATCGCCCGCATAATCCGCGGCGATAGCCTGTTCCGTTAGAACTGCCTTGATTACGCTTAATAAGGCCCTTATCGAGGCGAGGAGAATCATATGATCCCTGCAGCCCGGCGACGCACCCAGCAGATAAACATCGGCGACGTCAAAATCGGTGGCGACGCCCCAATCGTCGTTCAGTCGATGACCTGTACCGACACGGCGGACGTCGCGGCGACCGTACGCCAGATCCACGAACTGGCTGAGCTGGGCTGCGAGATCGTGCGCGTTGCCGTGCCCGACAAAGAGGCAGCAGAAGCCCTGCCGGACATCGTTCGTCAGACGCCGGTGCCGCTCACGGCCGACATCCACTTCGACTACCGCTGGGCCCTGGCGGCGATCCGCTCCGGCTTCCACGGCCTTCGCCTGAACCCCGGCAATATCCGCGACGTCGACAAGGTCAAGACCGTGGTCGCGGAAGCGAAGGAGCGCGGCATCCCGATCCGCATTGGCGTCAACGCCGGCAGCCTGCCGCCCATCCCATCCCTCGCCGACGGTGAGCTGCCGCCGTCGATCGTCGACCGCATGGTCGACGCCGCCCTCTGGGAGATCAAGATCCTCGAGGAGATGGACTACGACAACATCAAGATCTCGCTCAAGGCTTTCGACGTACCGACGATTGTCGAAGCGAACCGCCGCTTGGCGAAGATGGTTCCCTATCCGCTGCACCTCGGCGTCACCGAGGCGGGCACGCCGCGCGCCGGCTCCGTGCGCAGCGCCATCGGCATCGGCACGCTGCTGGGCGAAGGCATCGGCGACACGATTCGCGTGTCGCTGGCGGCCCACCCGAAGGAAGAGATACCGGTCTGTTGGGACATCCTCAATAGCCTCGGTCTGCGGCGCCACGGCCCCACGCTCGTCGCCTGCCCCACCTGCGGCCGCATCGAGATCGAGTTGATCCCGCTGGCCCAGAAGGTCGAAGAGCACTTCGTCAAGCTCGGCAAGCCGATCACGGTTGCGGTGATGGGCTGCGTGGTCAACGGACCGGGCGAGGCACGCATGGCCGACCTCGGCATCGCGGGAGGTAAGGGACGCGGCGTGATCTTCCGCAAAGGCGAGGTCATTCGCACCGTGGACGAGCCCGAATTCCTCAGCGCGCTAATCGAGGAAGGAGACCGCGTCATCGCCGAGCTGGAGGGCCAGGAAGTAGCCCCCTACGCGGGCGACGACGCGCTCATACCAATACAAGCGCTGTAGGCAAGAGGGGCCGCGGGCTTGGATCGCAGGGAGCTACTCCGCCGTCTGGCTACACGGGCGCATAACATCCCCTTTCAGGACTTCCTGGAACTCATAGGAGCTTTCGGATTCGAGTTAGTTCGAGTTCGCGGCAGTCACTATATGTTCCACCGAGCAGGCGTTCCGAAGCTGGTCAACATTCAGGAGCGGAAGGGCCAGGCGAAGGCGTATCAAGTGCGACAGTTCCTTCGCCTCGTTGAGATGTACAATTTGCACCTGGAGGATCCGGGTTGAAGGACTATCACATCAACATCTTCTGGAGCGAGGAGGACGACTGCTATGTCGCAGACATTCCTGATCTCGAGTTCTGCTCAGCCTTCGGTGAAACTCCAGAAGAGGCTCTCGCGGAGTTGGAGGTAGCCAAGGGCCTGTGGCTCGAAGTCGCGGCTGAGAAGGGGATCCCAATCCCGAAGCCCTCCTATCGCCCCGTCATTTACCAGACCGCCGTCTAGTTGTCGC
>DATDOP010000032.1:0-7585 GCA_035293185.1 Dehalococcoidia bacterium
TGAGGCCGAAGTGGGCCTTTACGCGGTCGTCGTAGGCGCCGTCGCCGGTGCGCCAGATGGCGGCGAGGCCGAGGGCGTTGGCGGCGAGCAGCATGTTCTGCAGCGCGGCGGACGCGGCCTGGAGGTCCTCGCGGCGGGTCATGGCGTCCTCGTCCGCGGACGTGACGCCGACGACGATGAGGACGGGGCTGCGCATGGGCTTGCGGCGCTCGCCTTCGAGGAGGGCTTCGAGGTTGGGGATCAGCTGCGGCGAGGTGGGAGGCTCTTTAGCGGGGGTTTGGGGGCGCCCCGCATCTTCAACACAGGCGGCGTCGCCCAGACGCTGAGCCAGCGCCTGGGCGAGGACCTCACCGAACTCCGAGCGCGCTTCGTTAGTGAGGACAAAGAAACGCCAGGGTTGGGTGTCGTGGTGGTTGGCGGCGTGGACGCCCGCCTGGAGCACGCGCTCGACGAGCTCGCGGGGAGGCGCTTCGGGGCGCATCTTGCCGAGGCTGCGGCGGGCGGCGATCGATTCGAGGATGTCCACGTCGCGAGCTGTGTCAGCGCGCCTCGGCGGGCGAGCGCTCTTCGTGCAGGACGGCCTCGTAGAGGCTGACTACGGGGTGTCCGGCGATGACGCCGGCGACGCTGCCCTGGGCGTGGCCGCGGGTGAAGGCTTCGGACTTGGTCCAGTTATCGAAGTCTTCGCGGGAGCGCCAGGTGGAGTGCGAGATGTATTCGGTGGTCTTGTCGTCGTTCTGGAGCCAGTTACGCAGCAGGGAGAACTCGACGAAGCCGGGGACTTCGTTGAGGTAGGTTTCGCGGGAGCGCCAGCGCTCCTCGAACTCGGCTTCGCGTCCGGCGTTGATCTGGAAGCGGTTCATGGCGATAAACATGGTGGGTTCCTCCTAAAGGCGTCTGGTCTGTTAGTAGATACTAATCGCCAGAGTGTGTCAATCATAATAGACGATCTGGCGCTTTGCGGCGCGTCATGCAAAGCGTAGCCCATCCTGGGACGGTCAACCACGGTCCGCGCCAAAACCGGAACTGCGTTGCGGCTTGATCTACCGCGGTTCGCGGCAGAACAATGCGCAGGTGCAGTTTACGGTCCCGAAGCCTGTTCTGGCCGGCCTCGCGGCGCTGGTGGTCGCGGCGCTCATAGCGCTCCTCGTGGTGGTCGTGGCGTCCGGTGGCGGCTCGGACGGCGATCAGGCCTCTTCCGCCGGCACGCCGGGCGGGGAGGCCACGACGGCGGCGGGCGGCGGCACAACCGAGCCGGCGACCACTGTCCCGGGAGCGACGACGGGCCCGGGCGCGACCAGCCCGCCGGCAGGTACGAACCCGCCGGCGGCGACGAACCCACCGGCGGCAACTGAGGCACCGGCCGGCGTGCAGGACGCCCAGGGGCGGTACTTCGTCGACCCGGTGAACGGGAACGACGCGAACGTGGGGAACCGGGCGGGTCCGTTCAAGAGCCTGAAACGCGGCGTGGACGTGGCGGCTACGGTGAACGGCGAGGTCCACGTCGGCGGCGGCACCCTCGAGGGCGCGTATATCGTTGATATCGATGGTCCCGGCAGCATCAGCCTGTTTGGTGGCTACAACACGTCGACCTGGGTCAGGGATGGGACGGCTACGGTCCTGAAGGGTGGGACGCGTAGCGGGTACTGGACCGTCTTCGAGGTCAACTTTTTCACCAGCTTCAGTCTGGATGGATTCGTCCTGGACACGACTTCCGCCACCGCCAGCTCAGTCTACGTTGTCTCTTTCAACGATGTGGAGACCGTGACCCTGAGGAACAACACGATCATTGCAGCAGCCGGCCGCGCCGGTGAGGACGGCATCAATGGCGTGACAGGAGCCAGTGGCGGAGATGGACAGCCCGGCACGAACGCGGGCTCGTGCAATACGCCGCGGTCGGGTGGCCGAGGTGGCAGTCCAAATTCGTTGAACTACGGAGGCTGGGGCGGGGAGGGCGGCCAGGGCGGCGGAGGGGCCGGCCTGGCCGGCTTGATGAACGGGAACCTCCCGGGTGGCGCGGGCGGCCCCGGCGGCGGCGTTGGCGCACAGGGTGGACCGGGCGTTGCGGGAGCGCGAGGTGTCAACGGTAGTGCGGGAGACGGCGGCACCAACGGCTTCCAGGGTCTACCTGGAGCAACCGGTGTATTTGGCGCCGGTGGCGGCGGCGGCGGCGGTGGTGGTGGCACGCTGTTCGACTGTGCCGGCGGCGGTGGTGGCGGCGGCGCGGGGGGTGGTGGTGGCATGGGAGGCCGCGGCGGAGTGCCAGGCGGCAGCTCGATAGGGGTTTACGCAGACGACGTGCAGCAGCTGACCCTGACAGGAAACCGGATTACGACGGGCCAGGCGGGTGACGGCGGCAATGGAGGAAATGCGGGCCGAGGTGGTGCGGCCGGCACCGGAGGCGCCGGAGGCGCGGGGGTGTCATCGTTCATCGGCCTGGCCGGCGGCGGGAAAGGCGGTAACGGCGGGGACGGAGGTCACGGCGGCGCGGGTGGCGGCGGCGGTGGCGGCGACTCCGTTGGCATCTGGTACAGGGACGTCGATTCGCTGCAGAACGACAGTCAGATCGTCGTGGCGGCTGCCGGCAAGGGCGGCAGCGGCGGCGAGCCTGCGGCCGCGGCGCTTCCGCGGGGCGGCGACGGTGCCGATGGCCGTTCCCAGGCGGTCCTTAAGCAGGATTAGGTGCGAATGATGGGCCGTTCGGCCCCTTCCGGTGAAGGGTCGATTCATCTAAGATTTCGGTGCCAAGGCGAATTGGGGCGGCTGACCTCAGACGAACCAGCAGGAGGATCGATTCATGACAGCTGAAGCACCCGTGGCCGTTGTTGAGGGGCCCAAGGGCAAGGCGGAGATTTACGAGATCTTCGGTGACGGCCGCAACCTGGAGTACCAGGTGAAGCACAACGGCAAGACAGACACGTACAAGTCGCTGGGCGAGGCGTACATCGAAGCCGGGGAGCTGGTCGGGACGAAGACCTAGTCTCCGTTTTCAGGCAGACACATCGACGCACGGTCCGTGAGGGCCGTGCGTTTTGTTTTAGCGCTGACTTTCGATGCGGATTCCGGGTAACGTCCTGCGGGCCGGATGCAGCTGAGTTCAAGTTTTCCTAATCTTGACCCGCCTGACCCCCCGGCCCTAGAGTGGCTCCACGCTAAGTAAGGAAAACTTAACCTAGCGGGCGTGGGTCGACTCGAGGGCAAGTGATGCGGATGTACATGCGGGCTGTGCGAGCAGCGTTTCGGCAGCAGTGGCGCGAACAGCTGACGCTGCAAGGGACGTTGGCGCCGCTGCTATCGGCAACGGCCCTGGCGATTGGTGTCGGCTGGATCGTCGGCAGGAGCGAGAACCCGGCGGCGCTTTCGCACGTCTTCGTGGGCGTGCCGTTGATGGGGCTCTGGCAGATGGGGGTGTTCCGCACGGGCTGGGTGCTGGAGAGCGAGCGCTTCCAGGGCACGCTGGACCTGATGCTGACGACGCGGACGCCGGTGTACGTGGTGGTGTTCGCGAAGACGCTGGCGATCATGGCGTCGCAGGCAGTCACCGCGGGGCTTGCGCTGGTGATCCTGTTCGCCTTCGCGGGGGAGTTCGTGTCGGTGGACAGCGTGCCGTACCTGTTCGCTTCGAGCTTGCTGGCGATCGGCGGCGTGGTGGCGTGCAGCTTCGTCTTCGCGCCGTTTGTGTTCCTGGTGGGCGGCCGTGGCGGCTTCTTCAACGCGATCATGCCGTTGGGCACGGTGCTCAGCGGGTTCCTGTACCCGACGGGCTTGCTGCCGCCGGTCTTCGAAGCGATGGCGCGGCTGTTGCCGACATCCTGGGCGATGGAGGGCGTGGTGAGGGCGACGCGCGGCAGCGGGACGAGCGTAGACCTGGCGACAGACCTGGCGGTGGCGGGCGTGCTGATTTGCGCCTACCTGGCGCTGGCAGCGGTGCTGTTCAGGAAGGCCGAAGAACGCGTCCGGATCAGCGGCAGCCTGGCGGTGTTCTGATGATGACCGCGGCCGCGAAGACGTGGTACAGGCAGGCGCTGCTGTCTTACAAGGGCCTGTTCCTGTGGCTGAACTGGCCGGGGTACATCTCGAACATCTTCGTGCGGCCGGTCTTGCTGGTGATGATGTTCTCATTGACCGGTAAATTCGCGAGGGGAGAGGAAGCGGCGCAGACGTTCGCGATCGGCATGTCGGCGTACGGCATCGCGAACCTGCTGCTGGGCGGGATCATGCAGGGCTTCTACTACGAGAGGGCGTTCGCGACGTTGAGCATGCTGTTCGCTTCCTCGGGCAGCCGCCTGCAGAACTACCTGTGCCGCGGCGCGCTGCACTGGCCAAACGCGCTGCTTAGCCTGGCGATCAGCCTTCTGGGAGTGCGGTTCATCCTGGGCATCGAGTTCGAGGGGGCGAACTGGGTTGCGGTGAGCCTGGCCTTCGTGCTGATTACCACGTCGACGTTGCTGTTTGCTCTGACGCTGGGCAACCTCTGCATCCCGATCAGGGACTGGCAGGCGCCCTACGGCGTGACGCAGATCGCATTCCTGACGCTGAGCGGGGCGATCATCCCGAGGGACGACCTGCCCGTGGGGCTGCGCGAGCTGGGGGGCCTATTGCCGATTACGCATGGCCTGGAAGCAGCGCGGGCGGCCTTTGACAGAGCGAGTCTCTCGGGTGTCTCCGGCGATTTGCTGCTCGAGGCGGCGGTGGGCGCCGGCTACGCGGTGGTGGGCTACGCGCTGTTCAGAGTCTCGGAGGGTTACGCGCGACGGACGGGGGCTTACGAGATGACCTAGGGCGCAGGCGATGGGCCCGGCGTTGACATGAGTGGGCGTCCCGCTTAGGATGCTGCAATCCAAGCGTTGACGTACAGGGCAGAAACGAGGCATCTGATGGTAGACGCGGTGCTCGTGGAGACGCGGCGAACTCGTTGCGTGCACCTGTGGGTGGTGGGAGAGACCTGAGACTCAGAACGGGGTCTCGATGGAGAAGCTCAAGCAAGCCCACCACGAAGCCGTCGCGGTGGGCTTAGTTTTTCGGGGGCTATGTCATGCCTGATACTGCGCCGCTGGCGCTAGACGTTGATACCGCGGTGAGCGTCGCCCGGACGGGCGGGCGGCTGCGGGCGCGTCCGTACCTGCGCGCGGTGTACATGTCGTTTCGCCAGCGGTTCAAGGAGCAGTTCCGCCTCGGCTTCATCATCGGGCCGATGGTTGGGGCGAGTGGTCCGGCAGTCACGCTGGCGTGGGCGGCGGGACGGGGCGGCAACGTGGAGGCCACTTCGTACGTCTTCATCGGCTTCTCGCTGTACACGATGTGGCTGATGGGCATCGCGATGATCGGCTGGTCGCTCTCAAACGAGGCCTGGTCCGGGACGCTTGACCTGATGATGACGACGCGCACGCCACTGGCGTTGATCATGTTCGGCAAGGCGCTGGCGATCATGGCCTACATCACGATACCGGCGACGTATGCGTTCTTCGTCGTGTTGATCGTCGGGGGCCGTCTGCCGTCGATCGACAGCGTGCCGTTGCTGGTGATTGCGATCTTGATAGCGGTTGTGGCGCTGGTGGCGACGCACTTCCTGTTCGCGCCGCTGGTGTTCGTCAACGGGACGACGGCGAGCTTCCTGGGGGCGTTGATGCCGCTGGGCGGGGTGATTACGGGGTTCCTCTTCCCGATCGGGCTGCTGCCTGCGCACCTCGATCTCGTCGCTCGATGCCTGCCGACGTCGTGGGCGATGGCCGGCGTCGTGAAATCGATCGAGGGCGGCGGCTTCGGCGCCACCCTTGCTGACTGGGGTGTCTCGCTGGCGCTGTGCGGGGTGTATGGCTGCGGCGCGTTGGTGTTATTCCGGCTCGCGGAGGACCGGGTGCGCCGGAAGGGCACCCTGGGGGCCGTGTGATGCTGCGGACGCTGTACATCCAGAGCGTCTACTCGTACAAAGCGCTGTTCAACTGGCGGAACCCGCCGGCATTCGTGGCGTTCATCGTGGTCACGCCAGCGATTTATGTGGCGATGTTCGGCTTGATGGGCCGGTTTGCGAGGGATGAGGTGACCGCCACGGCCTTCATCATCGGGATGACGGCCAACGGTGTCGCGCAGAACCTGACGGGGGGCGTGCTGCAAAGCCTGACCAACGAACGCAACAACGGCACGCTGGCGTTCGTGTTTGCGTCGCGCGGGAGCAGACTTTCGACTTTCCTGACGCGGGGCGTGCTGCACGTGCCGACGGCGGGGCTGAGCCTGATCTCCTGCCTGCTGACGGCGACGCTGTTCCTGGGGGCCGACCTTGGCCCAGCGAACTGGGGCGCGGTGCTGGCGTGCTACGGCATGATGGCAGTCTCCGGGATGTGCTTCGCGTTGTGCGGCGGCAATCTGGCGATGACGGTCAGCAGCTTCAACTTCGTTTACTACGGGATGTTCTCGTTCTTCTTTATCCTGACGGGCGCGATTATCCCGAGGAGCGAACTGCCTTGGGGCCTGCGGGTCATCGGAGAGGCGATGCCGGTGACACACGCGCTCGCGGGGTTGAGAAAGGCCTACAACGGGGCGGGATTCGAAAGCGTTGGCGGGGATCTGGGGCGCGAAGCCCTGGTCGCGCTGGCATACGTGGCGGTGGGCTACGTATTGTTCCGGATCATTGAGGTGTACCAGCGCCACACGGGCGCCTACGAGGACTGAGTCAAGGGGAAGGTGCCAGATGGATGAAGCGATTGTTTGCGAGGACCTGCAGCGGACGTTCACGTCACGGTCGCTGGTGGGGGGAAAGCGGGAGACGGTGGCGCTGAAGGGGCTGAACCTGAGGGTGGCGCGCGGCAGCGTGTTCGGGCTGCTGGGGCCGAACGGGGCGGGCAAGACGACGACGGTGCGCATCCTCTCGACGCTGCTGACGCCGACGGCGGGGCACGCCTCCGTGATGGGCTACGACGTTGTGAAGGACACGTCGCAGGTCAGGCGGCGCATCGGCTTCGTGCTGGGCGGCGACCGCGGGCTGTACGGGCGGCTGACGGGCAAGGAGAACCTGGAGTACTTCGCGGCGCTGAACCACGTGGAGCCCCGGCTGGCATCGCGGCGGGCGGACGAGCTGCTGCAGGCGGTGGGGCTGTTCGAGCGGCGGGACTCGCTGGTGGAGCAGTACTCGCGCGGGATGAAGCAGAGGCTGCACATCGCGCGGGGGCTGCTGACGGACCCGGAGGTCGTGTTCATGGACGAGCCGACAATCGGGCTGGACCCGCAGGTGGCGCAGGAGGTGCGGTCGATCATCCCGCAGCTGGCGTCGCAGGGAAAGACGGTGCTGCTGACGACGCACTACATGTTCGAGGCGGACGTTTTGTGCGAGCAACTGGCGCTGATCGACCACGGGGAGATCGTGGCGAGCGGCAGCCCGACGGAGATCAAACGGCGCGTGAGCCAGATCCGGGTGCTGGAGCTGCAGTTGCGCGAGATGACGCCGGGGCTGGTGGAGTCGATTACGGCGCTACCGGGGGTGGTGGGGGCGAATGCGTCGCCGGACGGGATGCTGACGCGGCTGACGGTGCAGGTGCGGCCGGACGCGGACGCGCGGCCGGCGGTGCTGGCGTTGATCCGGGAGGAGCAG
>DATDOP010000033.1:0-5609 GCA_035293185.1 Dehalococcoidia bacterium
AGCAGAGTCGAGAGCGTGGTGGCGTCGTCGAAGCTGAGGCCGTTGATCACGCCCTGGTCGGTAATTGTCGACTGGACGAGGGGAGCGAGGATGCGGCCGTCCTGACCGCGGATCGGCTCGCCGTCGATGAAGAAGGCGAGCGGCTGCGGCGGGTTGGAGAGGCGGCCGGTCGCGAGGCGCATCAGTTCGGCGCCGTCGCCGTTGAGGGCAAAGTTGAGGATGGGCTGGCCGACAAGGTTGCGGGTGACGAAGATGTTGCCGCGGTCGAGGTAGCGGCCGTCCAATTCACGGCGCGTACCGTCTTCACCCAGGACGCTGACCGGGACGAAGCGTGCTTCCTGGATCAGCGCCGCGCTCTGGACCACTGTTTCCAGTGACTCTGTCCGGGTTGTGCCATCCGGATTGACGAGAATGACGTTGCCGGAGGAGTCGCGGGCCATCTCCATGAACTGGAGTTGCGCGGTGCGGCCGATCTTGGCCAGCGCCTCGTCGGCGGAAATGCCGGGCAGCTGCACCTGGATGCGGTTGGCGCCGATCCGCTCAGTGATCGACTCCGCGACACCGAAGGCGTTGACGCGACGCTCGATCACCTCGACGGCGGTCGAAAGGGCTTCGTCCAGGTCGACGTCCGGGTTCTTGGAGATGTCAGCCTGAAGCACCAGGCGAGTGCCGCCGCGCAGGTCCAGGCCCAGGCGCATCTCACGACGCTCCATGCCGAAGATATCGATCCCCTTGCCGATGCAGATGCTGCCGACACACTCGGCCTTGGGCCAGGGGATGAAGTTGGGGAGGTAGCGGTCCGGGTCTGAGGGCCAGGCCACGAACACCGAGAACGTGGTGAGCACCAGGACGAACAACAGCAGCAGCCGCGTGGAGCGTTGTCTCATGCAGAGGCGCCTTTCTGGCCTGACGTCCCGCGCCGGCGAGCTTCGGATTCGCTTAAGCGGCGCATGATCGCGTTGGGTAGCGCCGTCACGACGACGCCATCGGCCAGCTCCAGCGCGATGCGCGTCTGGCCGTTCGCCTGCACCTTGATGTCCCTAACCGTAGCGATAAAGTTCGACGTCGTCACGACCTCGTCGCCGGGCCGGAGGTTGCGCATCTCTTTCTTGTGGAACTCCTGGTCCTTCTGGATCGGCCGCATGAACATGAAGTAGAAGGCGACAACAACCGCGAAGATGACGGCGGCGAGCAGCTCGGCATCGTTCATGACTGCCCCTCGCCCTCGGCCCCCCTCCCCGCTGGCGGAGAGGGGGAAGCGGCAGCAGGGGGAGAGGCAATCAGGCGCCGGGCGAGATCGAGGGCTTCTTCGGGCGTTTGCACCTCGTCTAAGGCGCGCGCTTCATCGATTGCGTCCAGGAGGCGGCCGATGAGCGGGCCGGGATCGAGATCGAGTTCGGCCATGAGGGTGCTGCCATCGATCAGGCGCTGCTGCTTGGCGACGGTATCTTCGGTGTGCGCGCCTTGCTCGAGGATCCAGGCGACGTAGGCTACGTGGCCGGCCCAGCGGTCGGGCTGCAGGCGGGGGCCGCGCGCGGCGGCAGCGTCGGCGAGGCTGAGGAAGAGGCAGGCCGGAGCGGCATCGCCGAGGTCGCGGAAGTAGCGGTAGAGGGCGCGCTTCGAGGGCAGATCGCCTTGCGAGAGCTGCGTGGGGCGCAGGTGCTCTTCGACGAGGAGGGCGACGAACTGCGTCTCGCGAGTGCCGAAGCGCAGGCGGCGGCAGATACGCGCCGCGGTCTCGGCGCCGCGCTCCGGGTGGCCGAGGAAGCGCACGCGGCCATCGGGCTCTTCGGTCTTGGTCTCCGGCTTGGCGATGTCGTGGAGGAGGGCGGCGAGCTTGAGCAGGACGAAGCGGTCCGTGCCGCCGACGGACTCAGCGAGGTAGCCATCGAGGCCGAAGCCGGAGAGCACGTCGCGGAAGGTACGGGCGAGCCAGCGGTCCGGCGGCGGGTCCTGCGAGAGCATCTCGTCCAGGGCGGCGAGGGCCTCGACGGAGTGGTCGAAGACGTCCCAGTAGTGGTGTTCTGAGGGCTGGCCGACGCCGCGGGCGGCGGTGATTTCGGGCAGCAGCTCCTGCAGCAGGGTCAGGGAGTCCAGCAGCCGGATGGCACGCGCGGCGTTCGGGGTGGCGAGCATGCGCACCAACTCATCGCGCCGGCGCTCGGGGGCAGGCTGATTGACGAGGTAGGCGTTTTCGCGGACCGCGAGTGCGGTTTCGGGCTCGATTTCGAGGTCGAGCTCGTGGGCGAGACGGGCGGCGCGCAGCAGGCGCAGGGGGTCTTCGCGCAACGCGGCCTCGCTGACCATGCGCAGCGTCCCGGCCGCGAGGTCGCGGGTGCCATCCGCGGGGTCGATGAGGTCAGCGAGGCTGCCGTCTGACTGCAGCGGCGCCGCCATGGCGTCCACGGTGAAGTCGCGGCGTTTGAGGTCGGCGACGATGTCACCGGCGCTGGAGATGTCGATTTCACGGACGGGGCCGGTCGGGGGCAACGTGACGCGGTAGTGGCCGCGCTCCTCGTCGAGGGCGAACATGCTGCCGGAGAACGCGTGGCCGATGCTCTCGGCGGCGGCGTGCGCGTCGTCCGGCGTAACGACGTCGAGGTCCACGGGCTGACGGTTGGTCAGCAGGTCACGTACGGCGCCGCCAACCAACCAGGCGGCGGGGGCAGCGGTGGCCAGCGTCGCGAGTACGCGGCGCAGCTCCGGGGAAATGGATGCGTTGATTGCTGACATCCTTCTGGGGAAGGACGGGGCGCGGGCGATCATCGTCCCGACGAGGCTCCTATTCGGAGCCTAGCGCCGCGCCCTCCTCCTCATCTTCGGCCTCACGTCCAGTGTACGGCGTCAGGTCGTCGATGCTGCCGATGTAGTCGAAATAGAGTTTGCCGTCGAGGTGGTCGAGCTCGTGCTCGATGGCTTCGGCGAAGAGGTCCTCGGCGTGGTAGCGCACGGGGCGGCCGTTGCGGTTGAGGCCTTTGACGACGACTTTTTCGGCGCGCGGTACCGCGCCCTTGTAGCCGGGCAGCGAGAGGCAGCCTTCGCCTTCGCAGACGCGTTCGCCGCTGCGCTTGACGATCTCCGGGTTGACCAGCGTGACGATCTCTTCGCCGGGGACGTGGATGACGCAGATGCGCAGCGAGACGCCGATCTGGGGGGCAGCCAGGCCAACGCCGGGGGCGTCGTGCATGGTCTCGATCATGTCATCGATCAGCTTCTGAATCGACGAATCGATCTTGCGGACCTTCTTGGTCTTGATGCGCAGCACGGGCGCTGGAACTCGCACGATGGGTAAGACGGCCATCTCAGGCAGGACGTTCCTCTTCCTTGTAGTGTGACATCCTTCACAGCCGGAAGGGCAGCGCCATTCTATCGCAGGGCAAGCGTTAGGAAACATGGCAGCTTACGACGGAGCAAATGCAGCGCCTGCGAGTTAGACTGATTCGCCGTGAGTGAACTTTGGCGGATAAGGGGTTTGATGGCGCTGACCGCGCTGCTCTTGGAGATTGTCCTGATTCCGGTCCTTGTCCTGCTGATCCTGGCAGCGTGCGAGGAGGGCAGGGACTGTCACGACACCCAGCGCAACGTCTTCTTCGGCACTGCGGCGGTGACGTGGATAGGTGCGTTGGTCTGCATTGGATTGATGGGCGCGTCGCACGCCACAGGTTTGCGCCGAGGGTTCAGGTTGGCCGCGCTAAGCTGGATGGTGGTAGCACACGTTGGGTTCCTACTTTGGGCCACGCCGCAGTTTCTCCGCGATCAGCGACGCACGGACGCTGATCTGACCTGGTTCGCTGCGTTCCTCTTGGTTTCCGTTCCTGTCGTCGTCGTGTGTTCGGAGAAACTGCTGGCAGGCCTCTTTGACGAGGAGACTACAGAACGATTGGAAGGATGACGCGCGAGGGGCGGGCGGCTTCGTGGTAGACGGTGTTGGTGGCGGTGACGAGGCGCCGGTGGCGGTTGAGGGGTTCGCCGGTGTTGGGGTTGACGTCGAAGCGGGGGAAGTTGCTGGACGAGATGTCGAGGCGGATGCGGTGGCCGCGCTTGAAGACGTTCGAGGCCGGGTAGAGACGAATCGTGAACTCGTAGGGCTTGCCGGGCGTTAGCAGCTTTTCGTACTTGAGGGACTTGCGGAATCGAGCGCGGATGATGCCGTCTTCGAGGAGCAGGTCGAAGCCGTTGGGGAAGTCGGGGCTGGGCGGGTAGACGTCGATCAGCTTGGCGGTGAAGTCGGTGTCCAGTGCAGAGGACGAGGCCCAGAGCTTGACCTCGATCTCGCCGGTGACCTCGAGGTCGGCTTCGAGGGGTTCGGTCTGAAAGACGAGGACGTCGCGGCGGGCGGAGAGCGGCACGGGCGTTGTCCAGTTCCAGATGTGGTCGCCGCCGCGCTGGTCGTAGGCGCCCTGCAGCAGGATGCCGTCCGCGGAGGAGACGTTGCCGCCGACGCTGGGGACCGGGTCGCGGGGCTCGAAGTCGTAGGTGGTGGAGGAGGCGCCTTCGGAGGGTGGAGTAGTGTTGAGGGAGCCGTCCGCGTGCAGGTAGTAGGCGGTGGGTTGCGTGCGGGCGAGGGGCCACTCCTGCTCGTCGCGCCAGTAGCCGCCGTGGTAGAGCAGGCCATCCGGCGTCTTGTGTCCGTCGCCGGTGCCCATGACAAAGATGCGCACGGGGGTCGCAAAGGGCGCTGACTTGCCGACGGAGGTGTCCTTGCCCAGGAGCCAGCGGTCGAACCAGGCGCGGCGCCAGGCCAGCTGGTCGGCGATGGCGGCTTCGGGGCCGAATTCGACCTGGCCGTGGGCGTGCTGGGCCTGCTGGCCGTGGATCCAGGGACCCATGATCAAGTAGACGGGGCCTTTGATCGCCTTTGCTAGCGCCTGGTAGTTGGCGCTGGTGTTGCCGGCCCAGCTGTCGTACCAGCCGCCGACGAGGTAGACGGGGATGTCCTTGTAACGCGAGGGGTCGGCGAGGATGTTGTTCTGGGCCCAGAACTCATCGTCGCAGCCGCGCTGCATGGCTTCGACGAGCCAGGCTTCGTATTCGGGCGCGTGCTTGAGGGGCGTCGTGCCGGGGCGCAGAGGCAGGTTGAGCAGGTAATGACGGCGGTCGCGCGACATCTGCGCCAGGGCTTCGCGCGTGAGGTCGCTGCTTTCGGGGCCTTTAGCGGGGGTCCGGGGGCGCCCCCCGGCTTCCAGTGCCCGGCCGCGCCACGAGATATCGTTGCCGCCGGTGAAGACCCAGTTCCAGAATCGCAGCTCGTAGGCGCCGCCGTTGCGCATGCCCTGATAGCCCATATTCGAGACGGCGTCGACGGGGATGACGGTGGCGAGCTCCGGGGCCTGCTCCAGCGCTACGGCGTGCTGGGTGCCGCCGGGGTAGGAAGTGCCGAACATGCCGACTTTGCCGTCCGACCATGCCTGCTTGCCGATCCAGGCGCAGGTGTCGACGCCGTCCTGCGCGTCGTGGCCGAGGAAGCTCCAGGTGCCCTCGGAGGCGTAGCGGCCGCGCACGTCCTGCACGACGACGGCGTAGCCAGCCTGCGCGAAGTAGGCGCCGAAGTCGCGGATGCCGACGCGGCCGGCGGCGGGCTCCTGGGTTTTGCTGTAGGGGGTGCGGGT
>DATDOP010000034.1:0-3120 GCA_035293185.1 Dehalococcoidia bacterium
TTCAACGTCGAGGAGACGCTGGAGAACGACTACCTGATCGACCGCGAGCTGCAGGCGCGCAACAAGGGCATCGGCGGCTACACCGGCATCGTCAACGGCCGTCTGCAAGATTGCGCCGTCACCGAGACCATGGGCCCGATCTACGACCGCTCGCACGAGCACCTGGGCACCACCGATCAGTTCATCATCCGAGCCCGCCGGCGCATGATCATGCTGGCGCGCGCCCTGGAGCAGGGGGTCACTCCTCCCGGCGTAGACGAGCCGCAGATCTACCGCCAGTACTCCGGCGAGATGATCCTGCCGCGCACCCAGGACTGGTGGTCCGCCTACCAGCAGATCCACCAGCGCGTCACCAAGGCAGAGGTGCCGATGCCCACCAACGTCACGTCGCGCCGCTAAGCGCGGCTCACTCAGCAAGGCGGTAACCCCGCGGAGTAAGCTTCGCGGGGTTACTTTTTGGTGGACACGTGCCGGCGCTGCCTCCGACGCTGAAGTACGCGGACTTCCGCGTGCTGCTGGCTTCAGCTGTCTTTGCCGGCGTTGGCTTCCGCGGGCAGCTGGTCGCCGTCGGTTGGGTGCTGCTGGAGAAGTCCGACTCGCCGTTGATCGTCGGCCTCGGCATCGGCGCCTTCCTCGCCCCTAACGCGTTCCTGGGCATCTTCGGCGGCGCCGTTACCGACCGCCTGGACCGCCGGCTGGTCATGCGCTGGGCCAGCGTTGGCCTCAGCCTCAACACCCTCGTGCTCGGCGTCCTGCTCCTGCAGAGCATCGAAATCTGGCAGGTCGTGCTCCTGACGATGACCGGCGGCGCGATGTGGTCGATTCTCCAGACCGGCGCGCAGAGCTACACCTTCGACGTTGTCGGCGCCGAGGACGTGGCGCGCGGCCTCGCGCTCACGACGCTGGCGCTGCGCGTCGGCGGCGTCGCGGGTGCCCTCGGCGCCGGCGCCGCGCTCAGCGTCTGGGGCCCCGGCGAGACGTACATCGCGCTGGCAGCCGCTCACTTCCTCTCCGCCCTGACCATCCTGCTCGCCAAGACCAGGGGCCAGGCCGCGCCCGCGGCGCTGACGCCCCTCTGGCAGAACCTGCGTGAGTATGCCGGCGAGCTGCGCCGCAACCGCACGCTGGCCTGGCTGATCGTGCTCATGGTGGCGGCCGAGATCTTCGGCTTCTCCCACTACTCGGCGCTACCCATCCTGATCCGCGACGAGCTCGGCGGCGACGGCAGCGACCTCGGCGTCGCCAGCGCGCTGGCTTCGCTGGCCGGCATCTTCGCCATCCTGCTGTTCTCCGCCAGGAGCGGGCTGGGCAGCACCGGCATCGCCTTCCTGGCCGTGATGTTCTGCTACGGCGTGTCCGTGATCGCGCTCGGCCAGACGGAGGCGCTGGTCACGGCAATGGTCGTCGCCGCAGTCGCGAGCGGCGTCGCGTCGATCTGCGACGTCCAGTCGCAAGTCCTGGTGCAGGTGGCCGTGCCCAACGAGATGCGCGGCCGGGCGATGGGCACCTGGGCACTGGCGCTCGGCACGGGACCCCTGGGCCACCTGCAGATGGGAGCGCTGATCTCCGTTTTCGGCGTGGCCACCGCCCTGGCGATCAACGGCTGCGCCCTGATCGTCTCAGCGCTGGCGGCCGCGATCCTCGTCGGCCGGATCCGGCGGCTCTGACCTTCGCGGGCGTTTTCGCTTACGCTACGCGCGTTCCCCGCGCTTAGTGAGGAGTAACCATGGGCAGCACCTATCGCATGTACACCAAGCCGGACGGCAAGGCAGCCTGGGAGGCAGTCGACCTCAACACGGCGGCCGGCTGGCTCACCGGCATGGACGTGACCAGGATTCGCTTTGGCTCGCGTGCTCCCGGAGTGATGCAGGACTGGCACCCGGCGCCTCAGCGTCAGTTCGTGATCATCCTCTCCGGCTCGCTCGAGATCGGCTTCGAGGACGGCTCCAGGAAGGTCTTCGGTCCCGGCGATGCCCGTCTCGTCGAAGACACCACCGGCAAAGGCCACACGACCATCGCCCTGGGCAACGAGCCCTGCATCACGGCGACCATCGGCCTCGTCGACCAGGGCTAGCGCCGTGAAGCTGACGATTCTCGGCACCGGCTCGCCGGCGCCCAACCTGCGCCGCCGCGGCCCCAGTCAGGTCATCGAGTGCGGCGCCGACAATATCCTCGTCGACTGCGGCGCCGGCACGCTGCACCGCCTCGTCGAAGCCGGCTACCCGACGCTGCCCCTCAAGGCGATCGCCTTCACGCATCTGCACTCCGACCACGTCACCGGCATCCTCGACGTGCTCTGGGCCGGCTGGATCCAGCGCCGCTGGAGCACGCCGCCGACCATCTACGGTCCGCCCGGCACCCAGCATTTCATCGACCACCTGATCGAGTCCATGGCTTACGACATCAAGGTGCGCACGGGCGCGATCCTGAAGCCGGAGAACCTGGTGCCGGCGGTCGTCGAAGTCGAGGAGGGCTGGCAGGTGGCGGGCAAGGACTGGCGGCTCTCCGCCTTCCGCGTCGAGCACCTGCCCGTGGACGAGGCGTTCGGCTTCCGCATCGACCAGGGTTCGTCGTCTGTCGTGATCTCCGGTGACACCAAGGTCTCGGAGAACCTGATCTCTCACTCGAGAGACGCCGACCTACTGGTGCACGAGGTCTTCTGGTCGCAAGGCCTGCGCGAAATGGCCGTCGCAGCCCCGGACGCCGAGGAGCGCGCCCGCTTCGAACTCCTGAACACCTACCACACCGGCTCCGAGGACGTGGGCAAGGTCGCGGCGCGCGCGAACACGCAGCACCTTGTCCTCAGCCACATCATCCGCTCGCGCGGCGACCCTGGAGACTTCGAGAAGGACATCGCGCCCGACTACGGCGGCAAACTGACGGTCGCCGAAGACCTCATGACCTTTGAGGTGGGCGTCTGAACCCGCGAACCACGTTCAAGTTTCGGGTTCCCTGGTTCGAGGGTTCCAGGGTTCTACCCGCCCCGGCAGGCTTCACCCCCGCTGTTCTAGAATGAACCTCACTCGAAGCTGTTACCGCACAGGAGACGCAGCGTGAAGGTCCACTCGTTCCACCTCATGCCCTACCCGTACCTTCCCGACGACTTCGAGAAGCAGTACC
>DATDOP010000035.1:0-4162 GCA_035293185.1 Dehalococcoidia bacterium
TTCTTCGTCAACGACCACGACGATCACGTCGCGGGCATCGTGACGCATCGGGAAGTCGCGGCCGTGCCGGAGCCGGATCGAGGCATCACCTCCGCGAGCACGGTCATGCTCCCGACCGAGAAGGTGCCCGTCGCCATGCCCCGCGAGGACGGCGCCAGCATCCTCAAGCGAATGGAGACAGACGGCTCATGGCATATGCCCGTCGTCTCAGACGGCCGCGTGGTCGGGGTCGTCAGCAAGGACGACCTGCTGCGCTTGCTGGCGGCACGCTTCTTCCCCCAAGAGACCCTGCGCAGCCAGCGCTAGGCAGTATGACCGAAGCCCGCACGCTCGCATCCGTTTGGGCAGCGAAGACAACGGCCTTTGCCAGCCGCACCCTCAAGCGCGGTGGCGGCACAGCGGCCGGGGGGCTCGTCGGCCTGTGGCTGAATCCGGGCCTGATCCGCGATCTCGCCGCGCAGCTCGGACAGGGCTCCGTCGTCGTTACCGGCACAAACGGCAAGACCACCACCGCGCTGCTGATCAGCCAGACGGCGCGCGCCGCCGGGCTGCTGCCGCTGGCCAACGCCAGCGGCTCTAACCTCACCCGCGGCCTCGCTTCCACCCTGGCGCTCGCGGTCGACGCCGACGGCAGCTTGCACAGCGCCGAGCAGCGTATCGGCGTCTTTGAGGTGGACGAAGCGACGATCACGGCCGCGCTGCCGCAGCTCGGTCCACGCGTCGCCGTATTCACCAACCTGTTTCGCGATCAGCTCGACCGCTACGGTGAGGTCGAAACGGTTGCCGCCCTCTGGCGCGAAGCGATCGACGCCGCCCCACCTGACCTGCGTCTGGTCCTCAACGCGGACGACCCCACGGTCGCCTCTCTGGGCGAGGGACGGGACGAGGTCGTCTACTTCGGTGTCGAGGATCGCAAGCTGCACGCCGGCGCCCCTGAGCACGCCAGCGACGCGCTGTTTTGCCGCTGCGGCGCCCGCCTCGAGTACGACGTCGCGTTTTACGGTCATGTCGGCCACTGGCGCTGCCCTAACTGCGGCCGTGAACGCCCGCAGCCCGCCGTCGCCGCCCGTCTCGTCAAGCTCGGGGACGGCCGCGAAGCGCGCTTCCAGCTCGAATCGCACGGCAAGAAGTCGACGCTGAGTCTCGGCATCGGCGGCCTGTACAACGTCTACAACGCGCTCGCGGCGGCGGCCGCGGCTGAGGCGCTGGCACTGCCACGCCCGGCCCTGATCGAAGCCCTGACTTCTACCTCAGCTGCCTTCGGGCGCCAGGAGGCATTCGACGTGGACGGACGCCGCGTGGAGGTCTACCTGGGCAAGAACCCGGCGGGTCTCAACCAGGTGCTCTCCACGCTTCTGCTGGACGCCAACCGCAGCACTGCGCTGATCGTGCTCAACGACGGCGTCGCCGACGGCCGCGACATCTCGTGGGTCTGGGACGCCGACTTCGAGGTCGCGGCGGATCGCCTGCAACGCACCGTGGTCAGCGGTACCCGCGCGGCCGAAATGGCGCTGCGCCTCAAGTACGCAGAGTGGGACGAATCCAGCCTCGAAGTCGAGCCGGACGTTGCAGCGGCGCTGGACAAAGCGATTCGCGCGACGCCTCCGGGAGGCACACTGACCGTCATACCCACCTACACTGCGATGCTCACGGTGCGCGAGATCCTGGCCCAGCGCGCGGGCAAGGACCCGTTCTGGCGCTCATGACAGCTCGACGTTCCCGCAAGACGACTGCGAAGCCAGACCTCGATCAGCGAACGCTGCGTCTCGGCCACCTCTACCCCTCCCAGATGAACATTTACGGCGATCGCGGCAACATCCTCTGCCTCCAGCGCCGCTGCCGTCTGCGTGGCATCCAGCTCGACGTCACGCCTCTCGAGGCCGGTGACATCCTGCAGCCGGACGCCTTCGACCTGCTATTCATGGGCGGCGCGCAGGACCGCGAGCAGCACCTCGTGGCCGGCGACCTCGCGGCGACCAAGGGCGCGTTGCGAGAAGCAGTCGCGGACGGCGTCGTGTTCCTCGGCGTTTGCGGCGGCTATCAGCTCTCGGGGCGCTTCTACCGCGGCGCGGAGGGCGAGGAGATGCGCGGCGCCGGCGTCTTCGACCTCTACACGCTGCACCCGGGCCCGGGCACGAAGCGTCTGATCGGCAACCTGGCGGCGGAATGGGAAGGGGGCAGCCTCGCCGGCTTCGAGAATCACGGGGGGCGCACGTACCTGGGCTCCGGCGCCGAGCCGCTGGCCAAGGTGGTGCGCGGCCACGGCAACGACGGCGTCAGCGGTTACGAAGGCGCGCGTCACAAGAACGCCTTCGGCAGCTATCTGCACGGACCGATCCTGCCGAAGAACCCCGTCTTCGCGGACCGGCTGATCTCACTCGCCCTGGAGCGCCGTTGCGGTGACGGGACGCTGGCGCCATTGGACGACACGCTGGAGCAGCTGGCGCACGCCGCCGCGCTCCGCGCGCGTTAGCATTTGCCCCTCATCTCCACGCACCCGTATTCTGGGATCGTCCACCTGGACCCTGGAGGCCACTCCTGCGCCGCACGGCGACGATTCTGACTCTCCTGACGCTGTCAATTCTCGCAGTCGCCTGCGGCGGCGGCAGCGGCACACCCGGCGACGGCGTGTCCGTCAGCCCGGCGAGCCGCACGCCGCAAGCCTCCGAGACCGGCGTTCCCACGATCATCTCCGGCGCGACCGCCGAACCCACCTCCGCCGCGAATGGCAGCGCGTTGAAGGGCTTCATCTACCCAATCGCGGGCGGTTGCCTGCCCAAAGGCGACCAGCTGATGCCCAACGCAGCGCGGACCTACCGCCTCGGCACACACGAGGGCGTCGACCTGTACAACGTCGACAATTGCACGCAGATCGGCCTCGGGACGCCCGTGCGGGCCGCCAAGGCCGGACGCGTGATCCGGGCCGACACCAACTACGAGAACCTGACTCCCGAGATCCTGAACGCCTTGCTCGCCAACCCGACGACCGACGCGTCGCTCGACGCCTTTCGCGGACGCCAGGTCTGGGTGGACCACGGCGGCGGCATCGTCACGCGCTACTGCCACCTTAGCGCCATAGCGCAGGGCCTGGCGGCCGGCCAGGACGTGAACCAGGGCGACGTTATCGCTTACGTCGGCGAGTCCGGCACGCCGGAATCGGTCGGCAACCCCGGCAACCAATACCATCTACACTTCGAGGTGCGCATCGGCAGCAGCTACCTGGGAGCCGGCGAATCGGCTCTCACGGTGCGTCAGTTGTATACCGCGCTGTTCACGCCATGAGGGAAGAAGAAACGCCTGAGCTGGAATCGAGGCCGCAGAGCCGCCGCGAGTGGTCGGGTGCGCTGCGCAGCATCGTCCTGCCCGTCGGCCTCGTCGTCGCGATCGTCGGCGTGCTGCTCTACGTTCAGTCCGGCGGCGGCAGCAGCGAGGACGACGGCTTCGGCACCGTGGCGCTCCCCGAGGCCAAGAACGTCACTGCGCAGACTCCCAACGCCCGCGATGGACGTGCCGCGCCGGACTTTCTGCTGCGACAGCTGGATGGGGAGCCGCTGCGGCTGAGCGACCTGCAAGGACAACCGCTGATCGTCAACTTCTGGGCTACCTGGTGCCCCACCTGTCGTGCTGAGACGCCGGACCTCATCGCGCTGTACGAGACGTATCGAGACAAGGGCGTGCTGCTGCTGGGCGTCAACCTGCGTGAGAATGAGGCCGCCGTCTCGACCTTCGTCGAGGACTTCGGCATCAACTACCCCATCCTCTTCGACCGCGACGGCGACGTCGCCGGCACCTGGCGCATCGGCGGGCCGAATCGTGGCGTGCCCTCGACTTATTTCATCGACCGCGAAGGCGTCGTGCGCAAAGTCGTATTCGGTACCGTCACCAGGAAGCTGGCCGACGAAGGCCTGGCGCTGATCCTGCCGGGGGGCAGTTAGATGGCCGAGGCGTCGTTCGGCCGGCCGGCGCGCCTGCGCTGGTCAGACTACGACCCGCTGCGTCTGCTCTGGCGTGGCCTGGTCTCCGTCCGCTTCGCCCTGGGATTGATCGGCTTCCTGGCGCTGGCCTCTTTCGCCGGCGTCGTCATCCCACAGCTCCCGATCGAGATGCGCGGCAACCCCGCCGCGGAGGCCGGCTGGCTGGAGTTTCAGCGCGGCAGATTCGG
>DATDOP010000036.1:0-5825 GCA_035293185.1 Dehalococcoidia bacterium
GGCGTGCTCAGGGGCGCCGGCGTGCAGCTTGCGATCCTCGACACCGAAGTAGACGACCCCGTCCCGTCCCTCGCCCAGAGAGGCGACCGTGGGGTCGTCCGCGTTGAGGACCAGACGCAGGTCAGGTGGGGCGGCGTTGAGCGCTTCGCGCCAGAGGGCGGCAACCGTTTCGACCTCACCGTAGCGGTCGAGCTGATCGCGAAACAGGTTGGTGAATACGGCGACGCGTGGACCGAGCTGCGGCAGCGCGGCCGTGATCGTCGCCTCGTCCACCTCAAAGACGCCGATACGCTGCTCAGCGCTGTGCAAGCTGCCGTCGGCGTCAACAGCGAGCGCCAGGGTGGAAGCGAGGCCGCGCGTGAGGTTCGAGCCGCTGGCGTTGGCCAGCGGCAGCAGCCCGGCCGCGCGAGCCGTCTCGCTGATCAGCAGTGAGGTGGTGGTCTTGCCGTTTGTGCCGGTGATCACGACGGAGCCCTGTCCGAGCTGCGCGGCGAGATCGCGGATCAGGCCCGGATTCAGCCACAGGCCGACGAGCCCCCCGGCCGCTGTGCCGCCGCCGCGCTTGAGGGTGCGGCTGGCAAAGGCCGTTGTCTTCGCTGCCCAAACGGATGCGAGCGTGCGGGCTTCGGTCATACTGCCTAGCGCTGGCTGCGCAGGGTCTCTTGGGGGAAGAAGCGTGCCGCTAGCAGGCGCAGCAGGTCGTCCTTGCTGACGACCCCGACCACGCGTCCGTCTGAGACGACGGGCATATGCCAGGAGCCGTCTGTCTCCATGCGCTTGAGGATGCTGGCGCCGTCCTCGCGCGGCATGGCGACGGGCACCTTCTCGGTCGGGAGCATGACCGTGCTCGCGGAGGTGATGCCTCGATCCGGCTCCGGCACGGCCGCGACTTCCCGATGCGTCACGATGCCCGCGACGTGATCGTCGTGGTCGTTGACGAAGAACATGTAGCGCCGCCCACCACGGTCGGCCAGGTAGTGCAGGCGGTCTTCCAGCTCCGCGGTTTCGAGCTCGGCGTGCATGATGTCCTCGGCGGCGTGACTGGTGAGGATATCGATGGCCAGCGCCTGGAACCAGCTCTGGCGCGCCGCATTTTCCAGATAGATGCCGAGGAAGACGAAGAGGATGCCGTTGAGCGGCGTGACGTCGTACTCGCTGAACATCCCGAAGAAGGTGAGTGCGCCCAGGATCATCAGCGTGTAGCCGATGCTGCGTCCGGTGAGCGTCGCGATGCGTGTCGCGCGGACGGAGTTGCCGGTGACCCCCCAGATGATCGAGCGCAGGACGCGGCCGCCGTCCATGGGGAAACCCGGCGCCAGGTTGAACAGGGCAAGCGCCAGGTTCACGATGAACAGCCACTGAATCACGATGCCCAGGGGCGTGTCTCCGGAGAAGCCGGTCACCCACCAGGCCACCCCGAAGGCCCCGGCGATGACAAGGCTGGCCAGCGGCCCGACGATCGCCATGACGAATTCGTGCGCCGGGCGCCGCGGGTCACCCGTAATCTCGGAGACGCCACCGAACATGAACAGCGTGATGCTCTTTACCGGTATGCCTTGGCGCAGCGCCACGAAGCTGTGCGCCAGCTCATGCAGGAGTATGGAGCCGAAGAACACCAGCCCGCTGCCGATCGCCATGGCCCAGTGCAGGAGCTTGTCGTCGTGGTAAGGCGAATCCGGACCGAAGGCAGCGTCGGGGTAGACGTTCAGCGCGAGAAAGGAGGTCACAAAGATCAGGGTCAGGAACCACGACAGGTTGACGAGGATGGGAATCCCCATGACCCGCGCGATTCGAATGCTGGCGTTCACTTCCTACCCAGTCTACGCGACCGGCAGATACCTTGCTATCGAGGCTCCAGCCTGGCGCCGCGCAAGCGCAGGGAGTTGGCCATGACCGTCACGGAGCTGAAGGCCATCGCGGCGCCGGCCAGCATTGGGTTGAGGAAGCCGTATTCGCCGAACGCCCAGCTCAGCCAGCCGGGCACGCCTGCTTCGCTGAACAGCACGTAGAGCGCGCCCGCGGCCACCGGGATCAACGCCACGTTGTAAGCGAAGGCCCAGAACAGGTTCTCTCGCACCGTGCGCATCGTGGCACGGCTCAGCGCGATCGCGGTGGCAACGGCGCGCGGGTCGCCGCTGATCAGCGTCACGTCCGCGGCCTCCATCGCCACGTCTGCTCCGGTGCCGATCGCGATGCCGACGTCTGCCTGGGCCAGCGCCGGGGCGTCGTTGATGCCGTCGCCGACCATCGCGACGACACGACCTTCGGACTGGAGGCGGCGAATCTCGTCGACCTTCTGGCCGGGGAGGACCTCGGCGATCACGGCTTCGATGCCCACGCGGCCGGCGATCGAGCGGGCGGTTGCCTGGTTGTCTCCGGTGAGCAGGACAACTTCGATGCCCTCGCGCCGCAGAGCGCCGACAGCCTCGGCGGCCGCGGGCTTCAGCGTGTCGGCGATGGCGATGGCGCCCGCCGCAGCCCCGTCGATCGCGACGTAGACCACGGTCTTTGCCTCGGCCTGCAGGGATTCGCCGCGGGCTGCGAAGCCGGCGAGTTCGATGCCGCCTTCGGCCATGAACCCGCGGGTGCCGATCAGCAGGCGCCTGCCCTCGACTGTGGCGCGCACGCCCTTCCCGGGTACGGCCTCGAAGGCAGCCACGTCCGGCAGGTCAAGGCTGCGCTCCTGTGACTCGCGCACGATCGCTTCGCCGAGGGCGTGCTCGGAGCCCCGTTCGGCGGCGGCGGCCAGGCGGATGAGCGTCGCTTCGTCCAGGCCCGCCGCGATCACGTCTGTGACGCGAGGGCGTCCCTCGGTGAGCGTGCCGGTCTTATCGAAAACCACCGTGTTGATGCTCTGCGCAGTCTCCAATGCCTCCCCGCCGCGGATCAGGATTCCCTGCTCGGCGCCGCGGCCGGTGCCAACCATGATCGCGGTCGGCGTGGCCAGCCCGAGGGCGCAGGGGCAGGCGATGATCAGCACGGCGACGGCGTTCAGCGTGGCGTAAATCGCGGCGCCTTCCGGTCCCACGAGCACCCAGATCACGAACGTCACGGCAGCGATGACGATCACGACGGGCACGAAAATGGAAGCGATGTAGTCGGCGAGGCGCTGGACCGGCGCTTTCGAGCCCTGAGCCTCCTCGACGAGACGGACAATCTGGGCGAGCGCGGTCTCGCTGCCGACGCGTGTGGCGCGCATCCGGAAGGCGCCGGTGCGGTTGATGGTCGCGCCGTACGCGGGGTCGCCGGGCGTCTTCTCCGCCGGCAGGCTCTCGCCGGTGAGCATGGACTCATCGACGGCGGAGTGGCCCTCGACGACGATGCCGTCAACCGGCACCTTCTCGCCCGGACGCACCGCTACTATGTCGCCCGGCAGTACCTCCTCAACCGGGATGTCGATCTCGCGTCCGTCTCGGAGTACGCGGGCGGTCTTGGCGCGCAACGCCATGAGGCGCGTGATCGCAGCGGAAGTCTTGCCCTTGGCGCGTGTCTCCAGCCAGCGTCCGAACAGGATCAGCGCCAGGATGACCACGGCTGTGTCGTAGTAGACGGGTGGCCGGTCGCCGAGCAGGTGGTCGTGGGCCCGGTGCGCGCTCTCGAACAGCGAAGGCCAGAACGTCGCCACCGTGCTGTAGAGGAACGCGGCGGTGGTCCCGAGCGCGATCAGGGTGTTCATGTCGGTGCCGCCGTGGCGGGCGGTCTTCCAGGTGATGACGTAGAACTGCCAGCCGGCCCAGATCTGCACGGGCAGCGCGACGATGAACATCGAGATCAGCAGGTCTTGCACGCTGAACACCTGCCTTAGCTGATCGAAGACGGGCTCGAAGCCGGCGGCCATGAGCAGCAGGCCAGCCGGCAGCGCGGTCATCCACTTCAGCTGCAGTGCGTACTGCTCGCGGCGCTGTATCGCCTCGGCGCTGGTGTCGCCTTCCGCGACGCGCTCTTTGAGCTCGACGCCGGCTTCGGCGGCCGCATTGCGCAGCCGGCGCGCGTCGAGAGTGCCGGCTGGGAAGGTCACGCTGACCCGGCGCGCCTCCGGGTTGACGTCCACGGCGATGATGCCCAGCACGTTGGCGAAGGCGCGCTGCAGCGCAGTAAGGTCGGGCGGGCCGGCGCTCACGATGTCGAAGACCAGCGATTCGCGCCGCGGCTCGTAGCCGGCGTTCTCGATCGCGGTCATCAACGCCTCGACCTCTGCCGAAGTGGCGTCGTAAGAGACGGTGGCCTTTTCCGTGGCCAGGTTGACGTTGGCGGCGTCGACGCCCGGCACCTTCTTCAGCGCCCGCTCGACGCGCGCCACACAGGAGGCGCAGGTCATGCCGCCGACGCCGATGGTCAGCGTTTCATGGCCCTGCGGTCTGGTGTCCGTGGTCACTGCTAGCGTCCGGCGATCTCGTAGAGGTCCATCAGCTCACCGATGACGTCCTCTTCGCGGCCTGCCTTGATGCCCTCGACGACGCAGCCCTGCAGGTGGTTCTCGAGAATGCGCGCCTCCAGCTTTTCGATGGCGCGGCGCACGGCGTAGGTCTGCTTGAGCACGTCGACGCAGTACTGATCGTCCTCGATCATGCGGCGCACGCCGTTGAGGTGGCCTTCGATGTAGGCGAGACGGCGCAGGACGTCCGGCTTTGCCGACGCGTCAACGGGCGTGCGGTGTGCGGGTTGTGTTGTCATAGACACTTCCTTAACCCCTGTGGAGGGGGTATAGCTGCATGGCAGTCTTGCCCCATCTCAGACCCCCCTATAGGGGGTACAAAACCAGCATAGCATGGCGGTCAATGTCTGGTATGCGGTCTCGAAGGCGAGGCGTCTCCCCCTCCCCCTCCCCCTCAGGGAGAGGGGATCGGTCTGTCTGCCTGCATGGAGTTTGGTCAGCGCGACTCGAAGGCGGATGTCAGCGCCGGGATCAGCTCTGTAAGCGAGTCGATGCGCACAGGCGGCGTGATGCCGTCGCGCACCTTCGAGCCGATCTGGACGGCGAACATCCCGGCCTGCGTCGAGCCGTAGACGTCGTTGTGGGGGTTGTCGCCGACGAAGGCACAGTCGGCAGCAGCGTGGCCGAGGCCCGTGAGCGCGGCGCTGAAGATGCGCGCGTCCGGCTTCGCGATCAGCAGCTCGTCGGAGAAGACGAGCACGTCGAACAGGTCATGGATGCCGTAGTGGCTGAGCATGAGGCGCAGGTTGGGTGCCGTGGTCATCCCAGCGTTGGACACGAGCCCTACCCCCAGGCCCATCTCGCGCAGCGCCGACAGCGTCTCGGCGGCGTGGGGAGCGAGGTGGGGCGCCAGGTCCAGCGGCATCGACGCGATGACTTCGTGCAGGGCCGCCGCGGCTGCGCGGGGCGATTCGCGTTGCGCTTCGAGGTCGAGCCTCGTGAGGAACAACTCGGCGCGTCCGGCGCCGTCGAGGTCGCGTCCCTCGTCGTGCATCGTGGTGAGGGCGTAGGTGCTGGCGTCGAGCGCCTTGCCCACCGCCTCTGGCTCTACGTCGAAGTCGTATTTCGCCAATACGGCGCGCACGGCCTCTGTACGCCAGACGCGTCGCGGGTGGTTGCGGTCCGGCCTATCGAGGATCAGTGTTTCCCAGAGGTCGAAGAGGACGGCTTTGAGTGGCATCTGTGTCAAATGATAGAGCGGGCCGGAAGCCCGCTCTAAGGTCTCGTTAGAGTCGCCTGGTCAGGAGACCGGCGCGGCTATCGATGCGCCGCACTGGTTGCAGTGCTTGGACCCCACGGCGTTGAGGGCGCCGCAGCTGGCGCACTTAACCGCCGCGACCGTCTCCTGGCTACCATTGGTTGGGGCAACGGCTGCAGATGCCGCGGGCGC
>DATDOP010000037.1:0-2020 GCA_035293185.1 Dehalococcoidia bacterium
CTCGGCAGTCGCCACGACGTCGGGCACCAGCAGCACGGGTGCTGCGCCGCCAAAGTGCCGCGGCCCGTGGTCGTGGCTGTGTCCGTGATCGTGTTCGTCTTCGCTAACCATCGTTATCTCCTCAGCGGTTTCGTTTGTGCCTGCCAGCGCGCGCCGCACGGCGTCCAGGTTCTCCCGGCGCTGCGAGGTCTCCCGGTCCAGCTGCTGTTCCCACTCGTCAATTCGCCCCGGGCCGGGGTTTTCGAGAAACGCTGCGATCTCGCGCAGCGAAACGCCGGCGCCCCGTAGTCGCGCAATCGTACGAGCGCGAGCGACTTGATCCGGGTCGAAGTAGCGGTAGCCGGTGAAGCTGTCGACCCGTGCTGGTGTCAGCAGCCCGAGAGCGCCATACAGCCTGATCGTCTTCTGCGAGAGGCCGGATAGCTCAGAAAAGCGCCCGATTGAGATGGTCTTTGCCACGCCGCGGGAGTATCGAGTCTGACCCTGGGGCAGAGTCAAGAGGTCTAGCCGACCGGCGGCCGGCGCTTGTGCCAGTCCGTGACCTGCTGGAAGGCGTGCGCCGCTCGCAGCACCAGCCCCTCCTCCCACCAGCGTCCCGAGAGCTGCACGCCGATCGGCAGGCCCTCCGCTGAGAAGCCCGCCGGAATTGAGATCGTCGGGATGCCGGCGATGTTGAACGGGCTCGTATTTCTCCCGAGCAGAGTGGCGCCGGGGATGCTCGTGTCCACTTCCGCGATCTTCGGCGGCAGGATCGGCGAGGTCGGCGTGAGCAGCAGGTCGATGTCGCGCATCAGGTTTCGCACTCCCTGCTTCACCTCCAGCTGCTTCCAGCGGTCGCGCACGTAGGCCACGCCGGTGATCCCAGAGTTCGACCGCATGCGCTCCTGGATCGTCTTGCCGTACATCTCCGGGTGCTCTTTGAACTGCTGCTCGTGGTACGAGGACGCCTCGGCGAAGAAGGCGCTGCTGGCGGAGAACTCGACGCCCTGAGGGAAGTCGACGTCTGTCACCTCGGCGCCCAACGACGCAAGCGTCCGCCGCGCGGCGTTCACTGCCTCGACCATCAGCGGCTCAACGACGCCCGCGTCGAGGAAGAAGTTGCGCGGCACACCGACACGCACGCCGTCGAGACGCAGGGGCTCGAGTGACGCCGCGTAATCGGGGACCGGCAGGTCGGCGGTCGTGGGGTCGCGCTCGTCGTAGCCGGCGATGGCGTTGAGGATGATCGCGCAGTCTTCGGCCGTGCGCGCCATCGGCCCCGAGTGGTCCAGCGACCAGTTCAGCGGGATGATGCCGCGGATGCTCACCCGGCCCCAGGTGGGCTTGATGCCGGTGATGCCGCACAGCGCCGCCGGGATGCGGATGCTGCCGCGCGTGTCCGTACCCAACGAACCGTAGCAGTAACCCGCCGCCAACGCGGCGCCGGAGCCGCCGGACGAGCCGCCCGTGACGCGCTCCAGGTCCCAGGGGTTGTGCGGCGTCGGGTAATACTCGTTGACGTTGGTGCCGCCCATGGCCCACTCGTGCAGATTGAGCTTGCCCAACAAGACGATGCCCGCCTGTTTCAGCAGCTCGACGGTGCGCGCGTCCTCCTGCGGCACGAAGTGCTCGCGCAGCTGCGATCCCGCCGTCGTGCGCACTCCCGCCGTCTCGTACAGGTCCTTGATCGCGAACGGGATGCCGTGCAGCGGCCCGCGGTACCGTCCCGCCGCGATGTCGTCCGCGGCGACCTGCGCCTGCTTGCGGGCCGTGTCGAATGTCATCGTCAGATAGGCGTTGAGCTTGCCGTCGAGCGCCTCGGCGCGGGCGATGCACGCCTCCGTGAGGTCGACCGGCGACACCTCGCGCTTCGCGACAAGCTGGGCTGCTTCGGCCAACGACAGGTAGATCAGGCTGGTGTCAATCACGGCGCACCTCCTCAGGGCGAGGCGATTCTACACCTGCGTGTCGCGACAGGAGATGTGTTTCAGTCCTGGCGCCGTTGCGTTACGCGATAGACGCAGCGATCGTTGCCGCTGAG
>DATDOP010000038.1:0-6244 GCA_035293185.1 Dehalococcoidia bacterium
GCAACGCTCATACATCTTCATTGTCGGTCGTCGTCAAGCGACCCGTTGCAGCCAGGGGAAGCCGAATCGGAATCGCTTCGCTGGGGCCTTGAGCTCGGCAACGGCCGCCGCTTCCGCCGCTGCTACTGCGCTCTCGAATTCAAGATCGCTGAGAAGTTGTTCGGTCAGCAAGTAGCCGTCGCGCCCGTTCCAGTGAACAATCGTGTAAGGCCCCCGTTCACCGAGTTTCGTGACCTCGGTCCCGTACTCCGCGACCGCCATCTGGCGCCCGCTCACGCCAATGAAGGGTGCCTCCAGGGTGACGACCACCATCGTGTCCTGATTGGTACGCAACGTCACGACCGAAAACTCCATTTCGACAGACTCGGCGTCCGAAGAGCGGTCCCTTCGATCAGCCTTCATCCGCTTATGCCACGAAGACCAGGAAATCATTCGGTGTGATACCAAGAATGCTGAGTTTGTTCGCTACTCAAGGAAGGTCGAACATCGCGCTCATGACATTACGAGGACGTAGTGTCATGAGTGTCCGTTTGATACCCTGGGTCTTCAGCTGCGACACGTCGTGTATGAGAATCAACGTATGCACGACCCGTTTAACCTGCAGCGGTTCATCGAAGACCCAGTCGCGTTTCGTGGTATAGCCAGCGCCACACACGCACGCCGCCGGGCGGCGGCGCTCCCGGGCGAAAACAGCGCATCCAACTTATCGAGTTGGCTGGCGTTCCAGGCCTCTTCGATCTGGCTCACTACGTTCTTGTTCGCCTCAGACACAGTTACTCCCCTCCCCTTTTGATGACTCCAACTCAGTCCCGCCAGATAACCGTCGTGGCCTCGATGCGATGGGGCACGTAGGAGCTCAAGAGTGAAGTCGGTGAGACACTCCCATCCTTGGCCCGCGCCACGACGCACTAGTCTGTCCGAAACGTAGTGGCCAGACGGCTGTTGATGAGTGCCCCCCACGTAGCCACACAGAAGGGCACCGCGTAAGTAAACGGTATCTTCCAGGCCAGGACAGTGGGGAAGTCGCCTTGGAGCAGGATGTTGCCCTGGTTGATCGCGGTGAGGATCGTGCCGACTACAAGGGCCGTAAGGAAGGATCGCCTCAGCAGCGGCTTATGGCGGAGTGTGCAAGAGAGGCACTTTGACTCGCCCTGCAGCAAGAACCTGGACCGGCCACGGTGACAGCGGGAGCAGGAAGTCTCCATCGCCGTTGGCTGGGTAGCAATGTTCATTCTGCCGCTGAGCGCCCGAGACCCGCTTCGATCCACTCACGCTTGGGCAGTCCACGCAATCCCTGCTCAGTGGAGTAAAGGCGGCATCTAGGCGTGTAATCGCCGGGGTCCGCGAAGCCGGGCTCGATGTCCACGCCGTTGACCCGGATCGTCGGGCTGCCGGAGAAACGCAGCTCACGAGCGACGGAGGGGTCTGTCGCATCGATGTCATCGAACCTGTCCCCGACTCCAGCCTCTGCGAGCACTCGCCGGAGCTGGAGTCGGGCTTCCTCGTGGCTCGGGCAGCCCTGGAACCAGAGAAGCTGCGTCTTCATGCGCCCTACCTAGCCTGCATGCGCCCTACTTGGCCTGGCCGCGGCCCGCCGATGGCGTTCTGGAAGTCCGTGATTGCCTTAGGACCCGCCCTGGCGAGGACATGCGAGCTGAGCTCGGGCGTGTAACCGGTGACGTAGCTGACTCTCTCCGTGTAAGACGCGCGCGTGCGAATGCCCTTCGCCACCGCATCTTCGACGTCGAGGAGTGTTTGGATCATCGCCTCAATCTCGGCGTGGTTCGTCCACATTGCCTTGTAAGCCACGCGGCCGTCCTTGCCGATGATGTACGCCATGTTCGGCATCTCGCCGTAGGCGCGGTGCATGGTGCCTTCCAGGTCATCGACGATCATCGTGGTTTCGATGCCGTCCTGTTCACGGCACTCGCGCGCGTAGCGCAGCTTCTGCTCCCAGCTGCGATGTTCGGTGTAGTGCTCACCCGGGTGCGGCTCACGCACGTAGACTGTGAAGAACTCGAATCCCCTGTCGTGGTACTTCGTTTGAAGCTGGTTAATCGGCGAGACCTCGCCGACGAAGGGCGGTCAAGTTACTGCTCCGAACTCGAGGACGACGTATTTCTCGCCTCGAAACTGCGAAAGCCTGATGCGATTGCCATCCAACGTCGCCAGGTCGAAGTCGGGCGCCTGCTCGCCGGCATGCACGACGTTGGCGAACACCCGCGTCTTGCCGCGGGCCTCCGAGGTGGTAAACGTTGCGTAGTTGTACTGGTCGACTGACTCTGCCATGGCGCGCTCCCAAGTCTCGGCGTAGCTCAGAGCCAATCATAGCCATTCGACAGGCTCTTTCAGTGATCCACCTCACACACGGAGCGAGGGGCTTAGCTGCCGGCGTAGGTGACGGTTACGGGACCCTGGTAAACCGGGTCTTCTATGGACTCGAGCGCCTGTACCATCGCGTCCACGAGCTGAGCTCGAGTCATGATGCTCGGGTCGAAGCGCAGAGTGACGGTCGGGTCAGCGCCGTCCAGGTCTGCTTTGAGGATTGACACTCCGGCAAACAACATGAGGGATTCCACCGCGGATTCCGCACAGTAGGCGGCGTCACAGCGCAGGCTCCGCGAGGTGAGCTTGACCTCTCTCTCACTCGACGGCTCAACCGTTAGGAGGCGGTCGCGAGGAATTGTGCTGATCAGGCGCAAGACCACAGGGAGATCACCCGGCGGCTGGGCGTTGATTGCCGCATCAAGGAAGATGTTCAGGCGTTCTTTGCCGGTGTACCCGGCGTACCACGTCTGAACCACGCCCTGCGCGTCAATGAAGACAGTGGCCGGCAGTCCGAGCACGCGAAATGCGTCACTAACAGCCAGGTTCAGGTCGAGGCCGTACGTAAACGGTGCGTCGAGAAAGTCGATGAACTCGAGGGCGCGCTCGCGCGTTTCGCCGGCGTTGACCGCGAGGACGGCGAACGTGTCGACACCCCTCTCCTCTTGCGCGGCCTTGATCTCCGGCATCTCAGTGAGGCAGCTGGCGCACCAGAGCGCGAAGAAGTTGAGCACAACCGGGCGGCCGCGGAAGTCGCTGAGGCGCACTCGTTGGCCATCGGTCGTCGAGATCTCGAAGTCGGGCGCCAGCTGACCAACCTCGAGGCCGACCTTCGTCGCAGAGGCGCTGGGCGGAGTCTTGAGCAGGATCGGGTTGCTGATACCGATTTCGGTTGTCTCCGAAGACCGCGGGAGTACGAAGTAGAGCGGCACCATCAGGACAGCCAGCACGACAAAACCTGCTACGAGGCGGCGGGCGTCGACGAGCTTGTTCATGCTACGAGTCGAGGTCCTGGTGGCTGAGTTCTTCGAGGCCTGCGCGGTCTCTGATCGTGATGAGCGCCCTCGCCAGATCGATGAGCCCCCGAGAGCGGAAGTCCCCCAATGTCCTGGTGACAGTCTCCCTGGACGCGCCGATGGCCTCACCGATCTGCTGGTGGGAGGCGCCTGCGATCTCTTGGCTGTCTCCGGCGAGGCGTAGCAGTGTCGCAGCAAGGCGCTCGGAGACGGATTGGAGCGCCTGCACTTCAAGCCGCGACTCCAGGTTACGGACACGGCTGGCAAGGTCGTGGATGATGTTGAGCGCGACTTGCGGATTCGTCCTGATCATCGCCTCGAGATCGTGGCGGCTCATCACGCAGATCAGACAATCGTCCAGCGCCTCGGCGGTACTATCCTGCATGTGCTGTGAAAGCATTGGCATCTCGCCAAAGATCGCTCCGGGCTCGAGGATAGCTGTCGCCAGCTTCCTACCATCCTCAGTCATCCGCGAGATCTGGACCCGGCCGTCCTTCAGAATGAAGAGAACCTCGCCCTGGTCTCCTGGTCCATAGAAGACCCGGCCTCTGCGGCAAGTGGTCATCGTGGTCGACCGCTCGATTTGCTCCATTTCATAGTGGGAAAGGTCGCGAAACACCGTCGCTTTACCGAGTAGCGTCAGCTTCCACTGACGACTGCGTTCGTCGAGTTCAAGCCGTGGTCCAGCCTTGAGTCGCCTAAGCATGATGTTGGTCAGATGATGATACGCATCCACCCTGGACAAATGTGATCAAGATCACGCAGCGTTCACGCACCAGGATGCAGCGCCTTGTCACTGCTCCAGCGCACCCTTGCCTGCCTGACTTCACGAACCGTCATTTATCTGCGGATTTCGGTCTCGTGGTGAACCTCGCAGGAATTAGCAATGGCGGTGGCGGCCCGGGTGGTGCCTGCCCGCCGTTCGCCTCCGTGCGGGCACGCAACTCATCGGCGAAGCGGTCACGCAGGTCGTAGAGCACCTGACCCAGTCGCGTTTCGTGGTACAGCCAGCGCCACATACGCACGCCGCCGGGCGGCGGCGCTCCCGGTTGTTCATTCACGGCCTCCGTGTAGTAGGACTTGAGGTCGTCCGCCATCGTGCGGATGGCCTGGGGCATCGGGTCTACTAGGCCAGTCGGCGGCTCCGCGTGTGCGCCGGCAGCCATGTCCGCGAAGTAGGCAGCGATTTCCGGTGCCCGGTCCGGAGTGAGGCCGCTGAGCTGGAAGGTGGTGCGTCCGCGCCGCCGTACGGACTCCGCGTACCAGGGAGCCAGCATACCCACCTCTTGTAGCAGAGCCTGCCTGAGCGCCTCTGCGGGCGAGGCCGCGGGTTCCAGTGGAGGCAACGGCAGCGCGCAGGCCCAGGTAGCATCCAGATCCTCGGTCTGAGGTGAGTCGAAGGGGTAGTCCTCCAGCACCGGGCCAGAGGGGCGCGCGAAGAGTGCCAGCAGGGCGCGCAGGACGTCTTTCTGGAACGCTGGCTGGTTGGGCGCACCGAAGGGTCGGCCCAGCTCGAAGGGGACCCAGAGGGCGCGCGGTGGCTTGATCTTCTCCGAGTGCTCGCGGATCAGGCTGATTCCGGCGGTCGCGACGCCTTCGGCTTCGATGTAGTGCGAAAGCCCGCCAACGGCGCGCGTGCAGTTTGGTCAGACAGGCACCAGGATTGCGGCCGTTACACCATCTTCCTTGAGCAGACGGGCAACCTGCGGCGCCGTGTCGACCATGCGTGTCGGGTCAGTTGCGCCCATGAAGGAGTAGTGCCAGCGTGCCACTGAGCCGATCTCACCGTCCGCGGCCATGTCCTTGAGATGCTCCAACGGAAAGACGGTGCCTATGTCCTGCTGGAAGCCGGAACGGTCGAAGTTAGCGCTGACGTGGCTCATCATCAGCTCCGAGTAGTCGAGGTCGGCAGGTAGCAGGCGGTAGTCGGCAGAGCCACCGGCGAACTTGGGATCGCTGGCTCGGTGCAGGCCGGCCGTCGTGACGATGGCGATGCGGGCCTCGCCTAACTCCGGCCCTGGCGTCCAGGGCGTGGACTCGAACTCCGGCATGGCCAGGTTGCGCAGGCCCTCGGCGTATTCCGGCGGCAGGTCTTTGAGGCGCACCATCAGCGCAACGCTAGCCGAGCGTTGAGAACACTGCAATGCTCCCGTGATTTTCCGATGTTCCGCGCTCCAGCCTCGACCTACGCAACCGGGCAGTTCACAACAATGTCTGTCTGCATCACTGTGTGGCCGGAGGAGCGCACCGCGTCCGCCGACTTGATGCTGTTGGCGCTGTAGGTCTCCGGCACCGTGACGAGGTTGACGCGCCAGAAGGCGCTGTAACCCGGGTCGCCCTTGGTTGAATCGATGATGTTGTTCTGGCCCTGGACGAACTTGGGGGTTCCCTGGGCGTCCATGCCGGTCGCGAAGGCCCAAATCGGAATAGCAACCGTCGGGTTGATGCCAAAGTCCGGGTAGAAGACCTCCTCGTCCTTGTACCAGCCCTGAACCAGCTTCTCGCCACCCTCGAGCGTAGTGCCCTTGGCGACGACGGGGCAGTTGACGAACATGCTGGTCTCAGTGATGCCATAGCCGGCTCCCATGACGGCGGAGGCCGATTTGAGGTCATTGGCTTTGTAGCCGGCCGGGACGCTGACCAGCATGACACGCCAGAGGTCACTGTAACCCTGGTCGCCGGGCTTGACGGCGATGATATTCCTCTGGCCTTCGATGAACTTGGGGCTGCCATCGGCGTTCATGCCGCTGATCATGACGTAGATCGGCGCCGTTCCGATGGAGCTGCCGGTGGTGAGCTTGGTGTTGGCGCCAAAGTCGTAGTATTTGACCTCTCGACCCTTGTACCAGCCTTGAATCAGCTTGAGCTCATTCGCCGAGCCGGCTGGCGTGGTCGATGGCCCC
>DATDOP010000039.1:0-4990 GCA_035293185.1 Dehalococcoidia bacterium
CGCCTTGACCTTCGTCCGCGTGTACTCGGCGATCGCGTGGTGACGCGCGTGTACCTGCTCGAAGCCCTCGGCCTCGATCATGCCCAGGGCGTGGTCCAGCCCGTAGTAGAGCGAGACGGCCGGCGTCCAGGGCGGCTGGCCCCTCTTGGCGTAGTCCCGGTACTGGCCGATGTCCAGGTAGAACCGCGGCATCTTCGCCGTCTCGTACGCGGCCCAGGCGCGCGGACTCAGCGTGATGAACGCCAGGCCCGGCGGAATCATGAAACCCTTCTGCGAGCACGTCGTAGCGACGTCAACGCCCCAGGCGTCGGTCGAGAAGGAGATGCAGCCCAGGCTGCTGATCGCGTCGACCAGGTAGAGGACCTCGGGGCTGACTGCACGGATCGCTTTGCCGATGGCGTCCATGTCGTTGGTGACGCCCGTAGATGTCTCGTTGTGCGTGACCAGGACCGCCTTGATCGCCGGGTCCTCGCGCAGCGCCGCCGCGATCGCAGCCGGCTCCGCCGCGGTTCCCGGCTCGAACTCCAGCCTGCGTACCTGCGCCCCGTAGGCCTCGGCGATCGACGCAAAGCGGTCGCCGAACTCGCCGATCGTCACCGCGAGCACGTGGTCACCCGGTGAGAGCGTGTTGACGATTGCCGCCTCCATAGCGCTCGTGCCCGACGAAGTCAGCACGTAGACCTCGTTCTGCGTGCGGAAAAAGCGCTTCAGGCGCTCCATGATCCGTCCCTGCAGCGCCGCGAACTCGGGCCCGCGGTGGTTGATCATCTGTCGCGAGAGCTCTGCCAGCGTCTCCGGCGGGCAGGGCGTCGGCCCGGGAATGCGAAGATTCTGCACGATAGGACTCCTCAAGGGACTAACCCGGATCGTATCTGCGTAGCCAATATGGGTCAATCTCGCCCCGACATATCGTTGACGTGAGAGGCTTCTGGCCCCAGTCGCGGCCAAACGTTAGACTGGAATCGAGACTGGAGCTTCGTCTTGCCGGAAAAGATCCTCGTCGGTGTCGCCTGGCCCTTCCCCAACGGTCCGCTTCACCTTGGCCAAATCGTCGGCTCGCAGCTGCCGGCCGATATCTTCGCGCGCTACCACCGCGCCGCCGGCAACCGGGTGATCATGGTGTCCGGCACAGACCAGCATGGCACGCCCATCGTCGTGCGTGCCGAGCAGGAGGGGAAGACGCCGCAGGAAGTCGTCGATCACTTCCACGCGGAGTACCTGCGCTGCTGGGAAGACCTCGGCATCACGTTTGATTGCTACACAACGACCGGCACACAAAATCACATCGAAACGGCGCAAGAGATCTTCCTGAAGCTCCTCGAGAACGGTGACGTTTTCAAGGACACGATGGAGTTGACCTTCTGCGAGCAAGAGCAACGCTTCCTGCCCGACCGTTACGTCGAAGGCACCTGCCCTTACTGCGGCTACGAAGGCGCCCGCGGCGATCAATGCGACAACTGCGGCCGCGCGTTAGACCCTATCGAGCTGATTAACCCCCGTTGCCAGCACGATGGCTCAACACCCGTCCGGCGCGAGACCGAGCACTTCTTCCTGCGCCTCAGCGCCTACAACGACAAGCTCAAGGCCTGGCTCAGCAAGGGCAAGGAGCATTGGCGCCGGCCCGTGATCAACTTCTCGCTCGGTGTCCTCAATGAGGGCGACGGGCTCAGAGATCGCGCGATTACGCGCGACCTCACCTGGGGCGTGCCGATCCCGCTCGAAGGCTACGACAGCAAGCGCATTTACGTCTGGTTCGAGAACGTCATCGGCTACCTCTCTGCCGCCAAGGAGTGGGCGCAACGTCAAGGCACGCCCGAAGCCTGGCGCGAGTTCTGGGAAGAGCCGGACGCGAAGATCTATTACTTCCTCGGCAAGGACAACGTCTGGTTCCACACGTTGAGCTGGCCGGCCATGGTCATGAGCTACGGCGGCCTCAACCAGCCCTACGACGTGCCGGCAAACCAGTTTCTGAACTTCGGTGGCGCCAAGGCGAGCACCAGCCGCGGCACGGCGCCCTTCCTGCCTGACTACCTCGAGCGCTACGACCCGGACGCGTTGCGCTACTACCTTAGCGCCATCATGCCCGAGACCGCGGACAGCGAGTTCTCCGAAGCAGACCTCATCCGCCGCAACAACGACGAGCTGGTCAGCACCTGGGGCAACCTGGTCAACCGCGTGCTGACCATCACCTACCGCAACTTCGCCGGCAAGGTGCCGGACCCGGGCGTACTGCGTGACGGCGACAAGGCCCTGCTCGACGCAGGCGTAACGATGCTCGCCGCCGCGGGCGAGAGCCTGGCGGCCTGTCACTTCCGCGAGGCGCTGCGCACCGCGATGGCCTACGCCCAGGAGGCCAACCGCTACCTCAACCAGGAGGAGCCCTGGAAGACACGCGAGAGCGACCCGCCGGCCGCTGCCCGGGCGCTCTACACCGCCATCGGCGTCATCGAGGCGCTGAAGCTGGCGTTCTATCCCTTCCTGCCCTTCACATCGCAAGAGCTGCACGCCATGCTCGGCCACACCGACGCCATCGACGCTCAGGGCTGGAGCGTGACCCTGCCCGTAGCGGGTGCGTCGTTGAACGAGCCCAGAGCCCTGTTCAAGAAGCTCGATGTGCCAGAGGCAGCGTCGTGATCGCTTCAGCAGCGGTTCCGGGGGCGTCCCCCGGCGTTCAACAGCAGTACGTCGACACGCACGCCCACCTCCAGGAGCCGGAGTTCGCGGACGACGTGGACGCCGCCGTCCAGCGCGCCCGCGACGCCGGCGTCACGACCATCGTTGCTCCTGCAGTCGACCTTGCCAGCGCCCGCACCGGCCTCGCGCTCGCCTACCGCCATGAAGGCGTCTTCACCACGGCCGGCTACCACCCCCACGAAGCGTCAGAGTTCACGCCGGATGCGCTCCGGGACCTTGAGGGCCTGCTCTCAGACGCCAAGGTCGTCGCGGTTGGCGAGATCGGTCTCGACCGCTACCGCATGCACTCGCCCTTCGCGGTGCAGCTGGAGGTTTTCGCCGCGATGCTCGCCCTCGCCGGGGCCCACGAGCTGCCGGTCGTCGTTCACTGCCGCGATGCCTGGCAAGACGCGGCCGGCCTGCTCGCACCGTGGGCTCGTCGCGTAGCCGCCGCGTTCGCCGGCCGGCCGCTTGGCGTGATGCACTACTTCACCGGCACGCTGGACGAAGCACGGCGCTACATCGACCTCGGTTTCTTGATCTCGGTGCACACCTCGGTCACGCACCCGAAGGCCTCCGCCTTGCGTGAGGTCGTGGCGCAGCTTCCGCTCGAATCCCTGGTTGTCGAGACCGACTCGCCCTACGGCGCGCCGCAGTCGGTGCGTGGCAAGCGCAACGAGCCTGCCTACGTCGTCGAGGCCGCGCAACAAATCGCTGAGCTGCACGCAGTCGTATTGCATAATGTGGCCGAGGTCACGAGCGCTAACGCTCGGCGCCTCTTTCGGCTGCCTGTCCCCGCCACGGCGCGAGGAGGTCACGCATGACTGCAACGTTGCTCGTAAGCCGGGCCGCCCAGTCGTGGCGCACCGAAGGCCCCGGCGGTTTCGGCAAGCGGGCCGTCAAGTTCTTCATGCGCCTCGGTAACCCGGCGATCGGTGAGCCCATAGGCGCCTATGCCCGTCTCAGCGCCCAGCCGCGGCCGCAGACCTTCGAGCCCATCGAAGAGCTGACCTCAGACGGCCTCTACGGCCCCGTGCAGAAGGACATCAGCCGCGTCGACGCGCTGCTGTCGACGTTGCGCCCGGCCGACTTCCCCTTCTTGGCCAACATCCTCGACCACGTCCTCGCCGGCGGCGGCAAGCGCGCGCGTCCCGCCGTCACCCTCCTCGCCGGCAAGCTCGGCCGCTACGACCTCGACCTGCTGGTGCCGCTCGCCGCGTCGATTGAGCTGCTGCACTCGGCCACGCTGGTCCACGACGACGTCATCGACGCCGCCCCCACCCGCCGCGGCCAGGACACCGCCAACGCCTTGATTGATAACGCCGCCAGCGTCATGGTCGGCGACTACATGTTTGCCCACTCAGCCGAGCTGGTCGCCCGCACCGGCAACATCGAGGTGATCCGCCTCTTCGCGCGCACGCTGATGGAGATGGCCACCGGCGAGTTGAACCAGGACATGGCCGCCTATCAGTACGGCCAATCCACGCTGCAGTACTTCAACCGCATCTACGGTAAAACCGCTTCGCTGTTCGCCACCTCGGCCCAGGGCGGCGGCATGATCGCCGGCCTCTCGAGCGAGCAGGCGCAGGCGCTACGGGCCTACGGCGAAAACCTGGGCATGGCGTTCCAGGTCATGGACGACATTCTCGACTTCACCGGCAGCGAAGCGGAGCTCGGCAAGCCGGCGGGCAGCGACCTGATGCAGGGCACGCTAACCCTGCCTGCCCTCCTGCTGATCGAGCGCTACCCCGACGACAACCCGGTCGAGCGCTACTTCGACGACCGCGACGACACCGAGAACCTGGAGCGCGCCCTGGAGATGATCCGCGCCTCCGACATCCTCGACGAATCGCTCAGCGTCGCCCACGACTTCCGCGACAAGGCCCTGAAAGCACTGGAGGCGCCTTCGCTGGTCGCCATCGATACGCCGTCAGCGGCCCTCGCCCGCAAGACGCTGGTCGAGGTCGCGCACTTCGTCACCGACCGCCGCTCCTGAGCAGAAGCTCGCAGGGAGCCCCGCGCTCTGCCGAGAATGACGCCGGCACAGCGCTGGTAACGACCCTTCTTCAGATGGCGTGTCTACCGTGAGAGCGCGTTCCCGTCCAGCACAACCTGAATGTCGCCCTTGACTTCCACGGTCTGCGTGACTTGCTTCTCCGGCGTCTGGCCGGGCGGCGCGTAAACACCCGCTGTAATCGTGTACTTGCCTTCAGGGAACGTGGTGACCTGGTTCGACTCGCCGCAAGGATCGTTGCCGGCCGGCATCTCGGTCATTTCGCCGGCACTGACCGAGAACGAATCTGACGTGATCCGGATG
>DATDOP010000040.1:0-3018 GCA_035293185.1 Dehalococcoidia bacterium
GCGGAGCAGCTCGGCGTCAGCTACGCCGCGGCCGCGGAGGCCGGCAACTCGCAGCCGTACTCACACCTGCACGCGCCGGGGCTGGGCGTCGGCGGGCACTGCATCCCGGTCTATCCCTACTTCCTCACCCAGGACGTGGACGCGCCGCTAATCGCCCTGAGCCGCGAGATCAACGACTCGATGGCCGAGCACGGCGTGGAGCGGCTGGAGGCGGCGCTGGAGAGCGGGCTGCGGGGCAAGACGGTCCTAATCCTCGGGCTGGCCTACCGCGGCGGCGTCAAGGAAGCAGAGCTCTCCAGCGCACTGCTCGTCGCGGACGCCCTGCGTCACCGCGGCGCCGAGGTGCTGGTCAACGATCCCCTGTTCAGCGACCGGGAGGTCGCGGCGCTGGGGCTCAACGCATCTCCCCTGCCACCCCGCGCTGTCGTCGACGCAGTCGTCCTGCAGGCGGGACACACCGAATACGCGTCCCTCGACTTCGCGGCGCTGAAGGGCTGCCGCGCACTCCTGGACGGCCGCGCCTTCTACGACGCGTCGAAGGTGGAGGCGGCCGGGCTGCGTTACGTCGCCATCGGCCAACCGTAGCCGCCGGTTCGATTCACAGGCCGGGACGTGTGCATTTCGGAAAAAACGCAATGTGGCAGAGGAGCGGACCGTGGCCCAGGAAGACGTCGCTACTTCCCTGCTCGATCACTTGCGTATCTACCGCAAGGATGTCCATGACCAGATCTTGGCGCTCGTTCAGGACCTCACCGAGGAGCAAATGCGTTGGCAGCCCGGTGACCACGCGCCGTCGATAGGCTTCCACCTCTGGCACCTGGCGCGTTGGGGCGACTATGACCTGCAGCAGTTTGACGGCCGCCGGCAGATCTGGGAGACGCAAAACCTTGCGACGGCATGGGGTTTTCCCGCCAGGCTTGGAGAGGCTGCTACCGGCACGGACCTGGGCGACGAGGAGTCAGCGAACCTGACTCTGCCCGACAAGGGGTTTCTCGTTGACTACGCCCGAGGCGTCTTCGATGCCATGGACGAGTACCTCGAAGGCTTGACGCCAGAAGCCCTCCTCAGACCCATTGCACCCCGTGAAATCGGCGACCGTAGCGTCATGAACCTTCTGTTTACGCACCTGACGCACGACAACCGCCATCTCGGCATGATCGAGGCGCTGCGTGGCGTACTCGGTTTGCGAGGCACGGCCACCCGTTAACCGCGAAACCTGACTCCTCAGCCGCTGTCGTCTTGAGGAGCGACAGTGACGAAGGACCTAAGCGCACCAGAGTTGGTTAGACGGGTCTTGTGCCCACTAACGCCGCATCGTTCTCTTCAAGGGCGCACCGTTAGAAGACACCGGGGCCCTTAGGTCCTTCCGCTGCCGGCGCGCCTCAGGACGACAGATGCAATGCACGGCGCGTTGAAGGGCGGCAGCTCGCTCGCTGCCCCTGCTAAGGGCCTAGCGGTAGCGCGGTGTGTGGACAGCGCCGCTGGAGATCGGTTCGTCCACGTAGAGGTCACCGTTGCGGATCTTCAGGTTGAAGCCGCAGTCCGGGTTGGTGCACACCCACGCCTTGAAGTGAATCGCTGCGCCCTGGCTCCCGAAGTCAGACAACGGCACAAGATCGCCGGTCTTGCACTTCTGGCACCTGGGAAAGTTAGAGTAATCGTCCACAATCGCCCCCGCACATCCAGATTCCCCTGATTGGCGAAAGTATATGCAGCCTTTACGTAAACGTCAATCTGCGTACAGGCTTTTCTACAGCGTGGGTGGTTCTACACCCAGGAAACGGAAGCAATTGTCCCAGGTGATTGCGTCCAGGGTCGGCTGCGAAAGGCCCATCTGCGACAGCGTCCTGCCCACCGGCTGCTCACGCTTCATGTACGGATAATCTGTACCGGCGAGCAGCTGCGATTCACCGATTATGTCCAGCAAATAACGGATCGTGCGCGCGTCGAAGAGCAGCGTGTCGTAGTAGAAGCGCCGCGCGTATTCGGCGGGCGATCGGGGCAGCGTCGCGGCGCCCATGCCCTTGCCGCCGGGCTCCTCGTTCCAGGTGCCACCCCAGTCGTGCGTGTAGCGCGGCAGCATGAACGGGAACGTGCCCCCGCCGTGACTGAAAGCGATGCGCAGGTTGGGCGTCTTCTCTGCCGTGCCGCCACCGATGAACGAGGCGATCGTCAGGCCGGTGTCCGTCGGGAAGCCGATGGCGTTCATCTCGGCGCCGCGGATGCGCGAGGCGATGGTTGGGTGCAAGGCGTGCACGAAGATCGGCACCTCCAGGCGCTCGGCCTCCATGAAGAAGTCCAAGAATTGCGGCTCGCCGAGCGACTTGCCGAGGATGTTGCTGCCCAGCTCGATGCCGGTCAGGCCCATCGCCTTGATGTTCGCCAGCTCGCGCGCGGCAAGGTCCGGTTCCTGCAGCGGCACGGCGCCGAGGCCGAAGAAGCGCCCCGGCGCGGCGGCGATCATGCCGGCGATGAATTCGTTCGTGTAGCGGCAGAACTCCAGCGCGTCCTCCGGCGTGAACCAGTAGGACAGCAGCTCCGGCATTGGCGAAATGGCTTCGGCGTCGACGCCCGCGGTTGCCATGTCGCCCAGGCGGCGTTCGACGTCCCAGTTACCGCTGTGGATGGTGCGGAAGTTCTCGCCCGCGATCATGACCTTCGCCTGCGTCGCCTCGAAGTGATCGATCGACGGCCAGCGCGCGGCACTCGCACGGCTGGCAGCGGGCGGGAAGTCCCGCGGGACCACATGGGCGTGCATGTCGATCAGCATGAGCTTACCTCCCCGCTCCACCGCGAACAGAGGGAACAACTGGAACAATTCGAGTTGCGCATGGGCGGCGCGCGGACTCTTCCTCTTGTTCCTTGTGTCCCGTCGTTCCTACGGCTGCGAGGCGCGACGCGGGCGGCCGCGACGGGTTACACGCCGAAAATAGACGTGGCTGTTTGCGTCCCAAATGTCGATGTCGATGCCGAGGCGTGAAGAGGCCCGGCGCAGACGTACTTTCACGCTGCGGACAT
>DATDOP010000041.1:0-7705 GCA_035293185.1 Dehalococcoidia bacterium
CTTTGGCCTCTACGTGGAGGGCAAGCCGCGTCACGATTTGCCCGGGGGTACGCAACGATTGCTGGCGTTCCTGGCGCTGCGCGATCGGGCGGTGAGCCGGACGGCGCTGGCGGGGACGCTGTGGCCGGAGGCGTCCGAGGAACACGCATACGCCAGTCTGCGTTCGGCGCTGTCGCGGCTGAGCGCGATCCAGCGGACGGTCGTCCGGGTGACGTTCCAGGAACTCGCGCTGGCCGACGGCGTCGATGTCGATATACGTGACGCACGGCTGCTGGCGCACCGGCTGCTCAACCCGGGCGCCGGGCGAGAGAGCGACGTGGGCGACCAGGCGATCGCGCTGCTCTCGGCCGACCTGCTGCCCGACTGGTACGACGATTGGGCGGTTGTCGAGGCGGAGGAGTGGCGACAACTGCGCCTGCACGCCCTGGACGCGCTGGCCGAGAGGCTGACGGCGGCGGGGCACTACGCGGACGCGACCAGCGCGGCGCTGGCGGCCGTGAAGGCGGAACCGCTGCGGGAGACGGCCCACGCGGCGCTGATCCGAGTTTATCTGGCGGAGGGAAACCGGGCAGAAGCGCTGGCGGCGTACGCAAACTACCGGGCCCTGCTCAAATCGGAGCTGGGGCTGGAACCGACGCCGCTCATCCAGGCCCTGATCGAAAACTCGCAGCAACCGTAACGGCGCCGTGATGCTGCCCGCGTAGGGTGGCGGTTATGTTACCCGCTCGCAACGGTCTGTTGATTATCCGCGCCTGGCTGGAACCGGGCTCGTCCAAGCCGCTGCGCGCTCACCTTCGCGTGACTACCGACGTCGGCGACGGTTTCGAGAGCGAGCAGACGCTGGCAGACGTGAGCGCGGTCTCGGCGGTGGTGGAAGCGTGGCTGAACGACGTCATGCTCAATGGGCGGGCCGATTAGCTACCGAGAACGCACCACCCTTTTCGAAACCGTAACGCTCTCGTGATGGCAGCCCTTGCATAGTCAACTGAATAACGCCCCGCCAAAATAATCAGGAGGAATTTCATGACAACTGCAACCAGCCTAGTACTTATCGCCATCGGTGCGATCCTCGCTTTTGCCGTCAGCTACCAGGTAGCCGGCATGAACATCCAGACGATTGGCGGCATCCTGATCGCCGTCGGAGGCATAGGCCTCGTGATTTCTTTGCTCACGCTTGCCGGCTACGCGCCGTGGGGTGAGAGTCGCGCCGCGGGCGGTGGCGTGCAACCTGGCAGAAGCGTCGCTCCTGGCGGTGTGGCTCCGCCGACGAACATCGCACCTTCAACCACAGTGGCGCCGTCAATCAACATCGCGCCGCCGGCGGCCGTAGCCGCGGCCCCCGCCGCGCCGACAGCCAGCGTGGCCCCGCCAACCAACGTCTAGGTGTACGACAACAGGCCCAGCGAGTCCCTGGAGGACACGCGGACCTTCCAGCCCAACGGGCACGCCACAAGGAGGCAGATTCATGACAACCTGGGAACTTAAAGACCTGCAAGACCTTCCCATCGTTTCTAACGCCGAAGCCCGAGAGATCGGCCGGGTGGAAGAGGTGCTCTTCAACCCCGGCGCAAATGCTCTGTTCGGCCTGATAGTTATGCCGGCGGAGAAGGACAGCCCGAAGCTCTTCATTCCTCTGAGTGGAATCCGCTCCATCGGCAGTGACGCGATCACCGTCGAGAGCCTGATTGTGGCCGAGCCGCTGGCAGACAACGCCCAGGCGCAGGCGATTGCGGAGGCTGATGGCAATCGCAGCGGCATGAGTGTGATGACCGAGTCCGGCGAGCTCGTGGGGAAGATCGATAAGGTGACTATTCAGGAGGACGGGACCGTCGTGTCCTATCACTCCACGACGGGTCTGTTTGGAACCAAGCACGACATCGAACCCTCCGAGGTCCGGTCAGGCTCGGAAAACATGCTGATCATTTCCGATGGCGCGCGTGAAGGGCCGGTCAAGAGCGTGACCGCCTGATTCGACTGCCAACGCGGAAGTCTCCGGCGACACGAACTCAGAAAGGGCACCTTCCATGACACTGATACTCGTAATCCTCTTGTTGCTTCTGCTCTTTGGCGGCGGCGCCTTCTACCTGACCAGCAACCTGTTACTGGTGATCCTCGTCGTCCTTGTCGTCCTGGCGGTGAGTGGGTACGGCGGGCGGTCGCGGTTGCGCTGACGCCAAATCACCAGGGCCGCGCTAAACAGAACCGGTCATGCCCTTGTGACGGTTCCAGGCTCAGATTGTCTGTAGCGACAAAGCCGATTCTCACGGACGAGATTCTGCAAAGCATTCAGCGTTCGCTTTCTCACGGATGAGGCACTGCGACCGCCCTCAACAGGGAAGGAACGGTACGGATGAAAGCTAACCTCGCAAGCGGGCCGCAGAGAGGCCTGAGGCTCAGGAAGATGATTGCGGGCATCGGGATTCTCTTCGCCATGGGTGTCCTGGCCACAACGGCGCTCGTTGCGAGCCCGGAGCAGGCAGCCGCGGCGACGGTCTCGTTTAGCCAGTGCAACGATCGAAACGCTGGTCCGGGCGGTGCGCCGTTGAGCGTGACCTGTAGCGTCAACATCATCAATAACATCACGCCAACCGGGAACACCTCCACCGTTACGTATACGCGGACGTGCACGCTGAATCCCTGCACCGGAAACACGGTCAGCTCAGTCAACGTGGTGAACTCGGTCAACCAGTGCAATGGCTCCGACAACGTTGGCGGCAGCACGATGGTCTGCCAGGTGAACGTCACGAACAACATCAGCGTGAGCCCCGCCTCTGCCGCGACCGCGATTACGGTCAATCAGTGCGTCGGTTCGGGCAGCGGTGGCGGCACGCTGATGACGAGCTGCGTGCCCAGCTCTCAGGGCTCACCCACGGTGACACAGTGCAACGGCTCCGGCACCGGTGGGGGCGGAGCGATGACGTGCAACGCCTCCGGCACAAGGAGCTCAACCTTCCCGGTAACAGTCAACCAGTGCAACGGTTCCGAAAACGGTGGCGGGAGTTTCGTGACCTGCACGGTCTCGATCACGAACAACATCACAGTGGCGCCCACCGGGACAGCCCCATCGGGCGGCTACAGCGGGCCGGCACCAACCCAAACCACAACCTCGACGGGCACAGCGACGCCTTCGAGTTCTCCCGGCGTCACCCAGACGCCTCAATCGGGGGCCAGCCAGCCGCCGCAAATCGGGGTGATCCTGCCGCCGCAAACCGGTGACGGCGGTCTCCTGGAAGCGGGGAGTGGCGACCGGTCCCTGTATGCGCCCGGCGCTGCTGTGGCGCTCTTGCTCTCCGGGTTTGCGCTGGGACGCCGAGGCTCGAAGAGGGCTCTGGCGCACGTGGCGGGAAGACGAGACCGCGATTGGCGAGCCTGATGGGTGAGAGCGTGTGGACCACGCAGCCGGCGAATCGACCTCCCGCGAGAGGCTTCAGACCTGCGGCTTGCGAGAAGTGCGGTGGCGACGCTTTCTTCGACAGGGGAGATGAGTCCGAGTGGCGCTGCCTCCAGTGTGGCCGGACGTTGTTGACCGTGGCGCAACCGGCTCCGGGCCTCTGGGACGCGCCGGTGAAGCTGGAAGCCGCGGACCGGCAAGCCTGGATAGCGAAGCAGGTACGCCGAGTACGAATGCCGCGCGAGACCGATCGAAAGAAAGCCAGCTGATTTCTCAGTAGAAAGCGACTTGGATGAACGAATCCGGTGCTCCGCGGGAGCCCTATCTAGTCTTGTGTGGCGGCCTCATCTGCATCGTCATGGCGGCCGTATTCGTGGGAGCGATCGTTGCCTCGAGCGGGTGGTTACCGCTGGCTGAATCTCCGCTGGCCGTGGCAGCGATGCCAGAGGGCGAGTCTTCTGGAGAGCCAGGGGACAGGACGGATTGTGCCAGGTTCGGCAGCTCCGACTTGCGGTCACCGCAGGAGGGGTTGTGGTTCCAGGCCAACTGTACGGGCGTCCCAGACTCGCCGGCAGCTGGGAATGAAGCCACGTGCAACCGGACTGCGCTTGACCCTGCCGAGTTCAGGCTGATCGCGCCCAGGCTGTATGTCTTTCAGCAGACGACGGCATCGCGGGCTTACGTGTGGTACGCCAGCGGCGAAGGCTGCTTCAACCTGGTCTCAGCGAGGGTGGTGACCGTGATTTGCGCGGATCAGACCGTCAGCTTCAGCTGGGACAAGGGCGTCTGCTCAGAACGCGGCGGTGTGCTCGCCCGGGTTAACGGCGGCTAGAGCCGCCCCGGGGATCGTAGCGGGCAGCTGCGGCGGTGCCTTCGGGCGGTAACGCTCCGGTGATGCGCCCGGGCATAGGCTGCAAGTAAGGCTGACGGCGATTCAACGGAGCATCAGAGACTCGTCCTAGACCAGCCAAGCCGTTCAGGAGGAATTTCATGACAACAGCAACCAGCCTAGTACTCATCGCCATCGGTGCGATCCTCGCTTTTGCCGTCAGCTACCAAGTAGCCGGCATGAACATCCAGACCATCGGCGCGATCCTGATCATCGTCGGCGGCATCGGGCTGGCGGTCTCGCTGGCCACGCTGGCGGGCTACGCGCCCTGGGGCGACCGTCGCGGCGGCGGTACCGGCCCGACCAACGTCGCTCCTCCCACCGTTTAGGGGAGCTTTCGACAGCCAACGACACGGGGTTTGCCTCAGGCGGACCGAGGGGCTTCGGCGTATTGCGCCTGAGTCCAGATTGAAGGAAGGAGTCCAGGGATGCGTATAGGTGGAGGGCTATTCACCTTTATTCTCGTCGTCTTCGTCATCGTCTTCATTCTTTAGAGGCGAGACGGAATGAATCGGCTCGAAGAGAGCCAGCGGAAGGACCCGAAATGACTCTGGCCGAACTCTGTTTCATCATCGCGACGGTCATGTTTGCCGTCGAAGCGCTGCCCCTGGTGGGCATCGTCAGCCCGGTCAAGCTGCAACCGGCGGGACTGGCGCTGGTGGCGTTCGCGCTGGCGCTGGGCGCAGGCCTGGCCGGCGACCTGGGCGTCGAAGGGAACATCTTCTAGTCGAACGGCAAGGCGCCGGTTTCCCGGTGCCGATTGGACTTAGAGGCCCGCGCATGCGCGGGCAGAGGAGCTAACAAATGTCAATCATTGCCTGGATAGTCGTCGGTCTGATCGCCGGCGTAATCGCCAAGATGCTGATGCCGGGCAAGGAGCCTGGTGGAGGGATCATCCTGACCATCCTCCTGGGCATCGGCGGCGCTATTGTCGGCGGGTTCCTGGCGGTGGCGCTGGGCATTAGCGACGGCGTGAACAACTTCGACGTGGGCACTATCGTCCTTGCCGTAGCCGGCGCGATGTTGCTGCTGTTCGCCTATCGCGCGGTTTCGGGCGGCGGGCTGCGAGTCTAATCAGCCGACCGGTGTCACGCCTTTCGCTGTTGGTGTCGAGAATCAGTACAGGGGAGGTGTGACTACGTACCACGAAGTCGTTAATGGACGCACGGGCGAGGTCATCGCCAGCCGCGGCCGGATGGCCGACAACTTCAAGACGCGCACCGTGGGCCTGCTGGGCGACGCCCGGCTGGACGAGGACGAGGCGCTGATCATCAAGCCTTGCTGGTCGATTCACACATTCTTCATGCGCTTCCCGATCGACGTGTTGTTTCTGGACAAGCAGGGCAAGCTGAAGAAGGTGATCAACAAGATGCCGGCGTGGCGCATGGCGGCATCCTGGGGCGCCCACGACACAATCGAGATGGCGCCGGGAGCGCTGGAGGGGTTCGACCTGCAGGTCGGGGACACGATCGAGATACGCAAGGCGGCCTGACGGGCTCAGCCGAAGCTGTGCATTCTGTGCTCGGCCCGCTACCCCTGCTCGCACAACGCTCAGGACTGCAAGTGGTTGGAGGCGGAGCTTGCCGTCGGGAACCTGACCCCCGCCGCCGCGCGCCCCTCTCCCTGCGGGGAGAGGCTACAGACGACGGCGTTGGTGGACTGCGTTGAGAGTAGAGGGACGAGGCGTGGTCCTGGTGGGCTGGATTCCTCCTGGCTCCGGAATGACGGAGGGTGAGGGGTCATCTTACGAGGAGCTCCTCTCGTTTTCGTCCTTCGGCTTCCCCCGAGTCGCACGCCGCCGCGATGGCCTTGACCGCCTTCCGGCCCCCCCAGCTTTAACTGGAGCCCGGACGGGGCGAAGCCCATGCGCGGCGAGTCTGAAGGGTGTCCCCTCAGTAGCCCCCTCTTCTTGAGGTTGGGGCGCAGCAGCAACGCCTCGGTCGATGAGCCGGGAACAAGAAACCGCTAGGATCAAAGCCACGTCCGGTTTAGAGTGCGAGGGCAGCGAACGGGAGGTCTTCAGCGATGAGCGAACGCGTACGCAACTACATCAACGGCAAGTGGACGGACTCCAAGTCCAGCGCCTGGCAGGACGTGGTCAACCCCGCCACCGGCGAAATCCTCGCCAGCGTCCCGCTCAACGGCGGCCAGGACCTGGACGACGCCGCGCAGGCCGCACAGGCCGCCTTCTTCGAGTGGCGCTCCACGCCGCCCGGCGACCGCATCCAGTACCTGTTCAAGCTCAAGCAGGCCCTCGAGGAGAACTTCGAAGACCTCTCGCGCACGCTGACCATGGAGAACGGCAAGACGCTGGCCGACGCGCGCGGCGAGCTGCGGCGCGGCATCGAGAACGTCGAGGTCGCCTGCGGCATCCCGACGATGATGCAGGGCACCATGCTCGAGAACATCTCCCGCGGCATCGACGAGCTGATGATCCGCCAGCCCGTCGGCGTCGTGGCGGCGATCACGCCCTTCAACTTCCCGGCGATGATCCCGCTCTGGTTCCTGCCCTACGCCATCGCCTGCGGCAACGCGATGATCGTCAAGCCCTCGGAGCGCGTGCCGCTGACGATGCAGCGCTTCTACGAGATCGTCGACAAGATCGGCCTGCCCCCCGGCGTGCTCAGCCTGGTCAACGGCGGCAAAGAGACCGTCGACGCCATCCTCGACCACCCGCTGATCAAGGGCGTCAGCTTCGTCGGCTCCACGCCCGTCGCGCGCTACGTCTACGGCCGCGCCGCCACCAACGGCAAGCGCGTGCAGTGCCAGGCCGGCGCCAAGAACCACGTCGTCATCCTCCCCGACGCCGACATCGACATGACGTCGCGCATCGTCAGCGACAGCGCCTTCGGCTGTGCCGGCCAGCGCTGCCTCGCCGTCTCGGTCGCCGTGACCGTCGGCGACGCGCACAACCGCTTCCGCGACGCCATCGTCGAGACGGCGCGATCGCTGCGCGTCGGGAACGGCCTCGACGAGAGCGTGCAGATGGGACCGGTGATCACGAAGCAGAGCCAGAACCGGATCGAGGAGTGCATCGCCCAGGGCATCAACCAGGGCGGGCGCGCCGTGCTCGACGGCCGCGACGCGCTGATCGAGGGCCTCGAAGGCGGCAGCTTCGTCAACCCCACGGTGCTCGACGGCATCCCGCTGAGCAGCGACCTGACGACCACCGAGATTTTCGGCCCCGTGCTCAGCCTGAACAACGCCGCCGACCTGGACCAGGCGATCCAGATCATCAACAGCAACCCCTTCGGCAACGCCTCGTCGATTTTCACGACCAGCGGCATCGCGGCGCGTCAGTTCCGCAACCAGGTGTCCACGGGCAACGTCGGCGTCAACATCGGCGTCGCCGCGCCCATGGCCTACTTCCCGTTCAGCGGCTGGAAGGACAGCTTCCTCGGCGTGCTCCACGGCCAGAGCTGGGA
>DATDOP010000042.1:0-9111 GCA_035293185.1 Dehalococcoidia bacterium
AGGTTCTAATTCCCGCGCACAGCCTTTGTCAATTAGTGTCGGCTTCGACGTGTCGTTCGAGAAGCACGACGGGCTCTCGATCGAGCCACCCAGAATGGGCTCCAGTCTCGATCGAGGGAATCGAGCAGATCATGGAGTCCAGTGGCGTAGGAGGCTTCCTCTGCGCGAGCAGCAGGGCAACGGCACACGGGGCTGGCGGGCAGCTCTTACTTAAACGTCCATCACGATCTTCAGCGAGTTCTCCAGCTTGCCGCTGTAGACCTCATGGGCCTTGCCGATGTCCTGCCAGTCGTCTCGGTCAAACCAGGCCTCGATCGCGAGCGTAAACCGCTATCTGCGCCCGGCCGTGGGTTTCCGTCTTGATGTAAATGTTGGCGATATGCCGCTCCACGGTGCGTACGCTGAGCACGAGTGCCTCGCCGATTTCCCGGCTGCTCTTGCCTGCCGCGAGGAGACACAGCACTTCGATTTCGCGTGGCGAGAGCCCATGGCTCAGGATGCGATTCGCCACGGGCGCTGGCTGCTCCAGACTCGCGAGGAACTTCTCGATGGCTGGCACCCCCTCAGCCGCCTCGCCGAGGCGCAAACCACCGTCCAAAATCGTAAGCCGGGCGCCCTGAATGCTAGCGGCCAGCCGGGTCGCCTCCTCCACGTCCAGCCATAGATAGTCGCGTGGGTGCAGCACTAGCGTTGGCGTGCGGACTTGAGGCAGCAAGGCCTCGACACTCGATGTCTCAAAGGCGCGAGTGCTGATCACGTGATCGGCATGTGTGACCGTCTGCCTGAACAGCGCCACATAGGCATCGCGCTCCTCCGGGCTACAGGGAATCGGGACCCAGTTATGCATGACCAGGTCCCAGTTAGCATCCGCCAGCTTGGCCGAAGGTGTCACAGGTGATACCTCCATGGAAACAGAGCAGGCGATCAGGACAAGCGCAAGTACGCGATCAGGATGCTTCACGGCATAGCGAACGGCTACGTGACCGGAGTAGAAGGATGCGACAAGAACAAAGCGGGCCAGATGCAAGTCATCAACGAGTGCCTCTAGCTCTCGCACTCGATCGTCCATCGAATAGTCCATCGGCAGGCCGCGCGTGGACATGCCCTGGGCGCGGCCATCGTATTGGACCAACTGGAAGTGCGTGGCAAGCTGCCTTAGCCAGTCAGAAACCCGGCCGTCATGTGTCCATGCCAACTGCACATGGTTGAAGCCAAGCGGCATGAAGACCAGCGGGAGTCCCTCGCCGCTGATGCAATACGCGAGACTGTATCCATCTCCGGTCGCGACGTACTGGACAGGCGGTGCATCCATCCTGGACGCAAGTCTAGCTGAATTCGCCCGCCGTCAGGCAGGCGGACCGACTACGCGTTCATCACGATCTTCAGCGAGTTGTCGAGCTTGCCGCTGTAGACCTCGTAAGCCTTGCCGACGTCCTGCCAGGCCATGCGGTGCGTCATCAGGTGGTCGAGCGAGAGACGGCCCTGCTGCACGAGGTCTACCGTTGCCGCCACGGTGTCCGGCATGTCGCCGGAGCGGGCGCTGTTGGTGACGATCATGCGCGGCAGCTTGCTGGTCATCGCGTTCCAGTCGAATGGGAACACATCCTCGTCGTGGGCGATGCCGAAGATGATCGCCGTGCCGTGCATGCGCAGCGCGTCGAACACCTGATGCGCAGTCTCAGGCCTCCCGGCGGCCTCGATTGCAATGTCTGCCATCTGACCCCCGGTGATCTCTTTGACGGCTTCGAGGACGTTGTCACGCGCCGCGTTCAACGTGTGGGTGGCGCCCAGGCTCTTCGCTACCTCCAGACGGTAGTCGTGCAGGTCCGCCACGATGACCTGGCGGGCGCCGCCGCGGGCCACGAAGTCGGTGAACGACAGCCCGATCGGCCCCTGACCGAGGATGACGACACGCTTGCCGAGAATCGTCCCGATCTGCTGCGTCGCGTAGAGCACCGTCCCCACCGGCTGGCAGAGCACCCACAGCGCGGGGTCGCCCACGTCCGGCACGGGCACGGCGTTGCGAGCGGGAACAGCGGCGTACTCCAGCAGCCCACCGGCCTGCAGGGCGATCACCCGCTGGCCCGGGTTCAGGCGGTCGTCACGGCTTTGCTCCACGATGCCGACGCACTCATGACAGGGTGCGCCGAGACGCATCGGGTACTCCTCTTCGGGGAAGACGCGGTCGTACATGCGCAGGTCGCTGCCGCAGACCGAGAAGTACTCCATGCGTACCAGCACCTCGCCGGCATTGAGCGAAGGCATGGGTGCGTCCTCGAACTGAAACTGACGAGGCCCGACCAGACGCGCTGCTTTCATCGATTGCTCCCGTGAACTCGCATGCAGGGCGCCGAATTCTAACCGATTCCACGCCGACCGTGCCGATAACTTATGAGATGGCCACCCCTAGTGTCGTCTCCGGCTGGCAGGCCTTGCCCACGCGCGAACGGCTGCTCGAAGTCGCGAAGATCCTTGTCTTGCCGGCGATCTGCCTTCTACCGATCCTGTTGACGCTCCCGTTCATGAACGAGCCATTCGATCGTGACGAAGGAGCCTACGCAACGATCGCGCAGGGTCTGCTGCGTGGCGACGTGCCGTATCGTGACTACTTCGACCACAAACCGCCGCTGATCTACGTCTGGTACGCCTTCAGCTTTCTTGCGTTCGGTGAGGGAATCGTTGCGCCGCGTTTGACGGCCGCCCTCGTATGGTCTGCGACTGCGCTGCTCGTTTACGCCGAGGCGAGCTTGCTCTTCTCGCGCAGGATTGCCCTGACGGCTGCTGCCCTTTTCGCCCTGTCCAGCGCCCTGGCGATGCTCCAGGCCAGTGCAAACACCGAGGCGTTCATGCTCCTGCCGCTGACCGCCTCGCTGTACGCGGCCACCCGAGGCCTCAAGCGAGAATCCTGGCGGTGGATTGCCCTTGCCGGCGGGCTTGGCGCACTTGCGGTGCTGACCAAGCAGGTCGCCGTCATCAACATCGCCGCGCTCGGCGCGTTTTGCGTCTCTTACGCCGCCCTGGATGGCGAGTGGCGACGCGCAATGAAGTGGACATCGGCCCTAATTGGAGGGTTCGCTGCCGTCGTCGCGGTTTGTCTGCTACCATTCGTTCTCACCGGCTCGCTAGGCGACTTCATCTACGCGAACTTCACCTACAACCGCATCTACACCAACGAAATCTCGTTCCGGGAACGCATGGCGCTAGAGCGAGCCGGGACGTACTACTTCCTGATGGCGGCCACTCCATTCGTTGCCACGGCAATGATGGCTTGCCTCCAGCGCGCCTTTCATTGGCGGTCAGGCCTCGCCTTCCTCGTCATCGTTTGGGTCGTCGCCAGTCAGGCCGGGGTCATGCTCAGCGGACGCGCCTTCCCGCACTACTACGTCGCGCTGCTGCCACCCCTCGCCATCCTGGCGGGCTGGTATGTCGCGAATGCGCTTCTGGTGGCTCGACCCAAGCCTCTTGCGATCTGTGCGGTCGGCCTGGCGTTGATCGTCAGCGTCCTCTTCAACTCGTCCGCCTTCCTGGCAAAGAGCCCCAACGACAGGCACCTGGCGCGGTTCCCTGATAGCTACGCCGCGTCCCAGCTGGTCAGCGGGCCGGTTGCCGCGCGCATCACCGCCCTGACCACGCCGAACCAGGCAATTTACAACTACGGCCGTGAGACTCAGCTCTACTTCTACGCGAACCGCAGGCCGGCGATTCGGTTCATGTATGACCGGCCCTTCTCGCTCGACCCACCGACCTTTGACGAGGCAATGAATGATCTTCGCAAGGTGCGACCCATCCTCATCGTCGACAGCGTCAGTGCGTTGACGGAACAAGGCTGGGACGCGCAACACCCGGCAGCGCTGCGTGAATTTCTGGCATCTGAATACGAATTCGTCGGACGCGTCGAGTTTGCAGACTTCTACCGGTTGAAGGGCCCCTGAATCACGCTAAGCCCGGATTAGTCCACGTGCACGAACAGGGACAGGCGCTCGGGCGTCAGTGCCTTGCTGATGTGGCCTTTGCCCGTCGTATCGTCCGCCAGCATGATGCTGCCCGGACCGAACTGACGCGTCTCGCCGCCGCTGGCGACGATCTCCACGATGCCCGTCAGGTTGATGATGAACTGCTTGCGGGGCGCCGTGTGGTAATCGAGCTGGTACTCCGCGGTGTTGCGGCGCATCATCATCGCCTTGGCCGGGAAAAGCTCTGAAAGCTCTGTGCCTTCGCCACGGCTCGACAGAGGCACTTCAACGTCCTTGAAGTAAGACAGGCCATCCGGGCCCGTGTACAGATGCACGTAGTTCATCGTTGACTCCCTCTAATCGCGCGGACACTCAAGCAGGGTGCAGACTACAGCATCGGGCACGGCGATTCTCGCTCAGGCCCGTACTTTCTCTCTGGAGCGGGGGCTCCGGGGGTGTCCCCAGGTTTTCTACGCTGGACACTCAAACCCGGCGGCACTACAACTAGGGTCATGGCAGAAACGTCAGGCAAGCCCAGACTCGCAGGGATGGTCGCGATTGTCACCGGCGCCGGTTCGCGGGGACCCGGCGTCGGCAACGGCAAGGCCGCCGCCGTCCTGTTCGCCCGCGAAGGCGCGGAGGTCGACCTGGTCGACGCCGTCCTCGCTCGCGCCGAAGAGACGCAGGCGATGATCCGCGGCGAAGGCGGCGACTGCTTCGCCATGCAGGCCGACGTCAGCGCCTCCGAAGACTGCAAGGCGATCGTCGACGAAGCGGTGCGGCGCTACGGACGCCTCGACATCCTGCACAACAACGTCGGCATCGACCCCGGGATCGTCAGCGTCGTCGACGTGGACGAAGCCACCTGGGACGAGACGATGGACGTCAACGTCAAGAGCATGATGCTGATGTCGAAGCACGCGATTCCGGTCATGGCCAGGGGCGGCGGCGGCTCGATCATCAACATCTCATCGATCTCCGCGCTACGGCCACGAGGCCTCACGCCGTACACGGTCTCGAAAGGCGCCGTGATCGCGCTGACGAAGGCGATGGCCGTAGACCACGCGGAGCAGCTGGTGCGCGTCAACTGCATCGCACCCGGGCCGGTCTATACCCCCATGGTCGCCGAGCACATGACGCCGGAGCGGCGCGCCGTTCGCGCCAAAGCCGCCCCGCTGGGCATCGAGGGCACGGCCTGGGATATCGGTTGGGCCGCCGTCTTCCTGGCCAGCACCGAGTCGCGCTGGGTCACCGGCCAGGTCCTCGCCGTCGACGGTGGCACGACGCTGCTCGGTCCCGCGCGCTGAGGAGCATCGTACGAGGTGCCCTTGCGCCGCTTCAGCCGGGGCTTGGGGCGGAGCCCCATCTCAGTCCCGACGGTGGCACGACGCTGCTCGGTCCCGCGAGGTAGGCGCCCCGGCGAAAAACAGGCCGTTTGGCCTATGCGTGAGCGATCAAGATCGCTGACGTTTGCGTTATAGTTAACGCGTTAACAACGTCTCTGGCGAATCGATTCCCAGGAGCACGGAATGCTTACCAAAGAAGACAACGATATCCTGGCCCGCGTAGGTCCCGGCACCATGATGGGCAACCTGTTGCGCCGCTACTGGACACCGGCGCTGCTCGGCAGCGAGGTCCCGGAGCCAGACAGCCCGCCTGTACGTGTGCGCCTGCTCGGCGAAGACCTAGTCGCCTTCCGCGACACCTCGGGCAAGGTCGGTCTCTTCGTGCAGGCCTGTCCTCACCGCGGCGCATCGTTGTTCTTCGGCCGCAACGAAGAGGAAGGGCTGCGCTGCGTCTATCACGGTTGGAAGTTCGACACGACCGGCGCCTGCGTCGACATGCCGTCTGAGCCCGCCGAGTCAAACTTCAAGAACAAGGTCCGCGTCGCGGCCTATCCCACGCACGAGTCCGGCGGCATCGTCTGGACGTACATGGGGCCGCCGGAGAAGATGCAGGCCTTCCGCAACTTCGGCTCAGACGACGTGCCGCGCGAAAAGTGGTTCGCCGTCAAGAACATCGGCTACTGCAACTGGGCGCAGCGCATGGAGGGCAACCTCGACACCTCCCACATCTCCTACCTGCACCAGTTCAAGGGCGCGCTCGACCACCCGGACGACGGGACGGACGCACCCGGCAGCTACCCTTCCTTCGACACCTCGATCAAGATCTGGGCTCACGACCGCGCGCCACGCCTCGAGGTCGAAGAAGAGTGGTACGGCTACAAGTACGCCGGCATCCGCAACACGCCCAACGGCAACACGCACGTCCGCGTCACAGCCTGGGCCATCCCGTATACCTCTGTGGTGGCAAACATCCCCTTCGTGTACGGCGGCGGCCTCTGCGCCCCGATCGACGACGAGAACTGCTACTTCTACTTCTGGACGAAGGAGCCGACAGAGGCCGACGTCCTGGCCGCCCGCCTCGCCGGCATCGAAGGCAAGGGGCTGTTCGACAACACGCCTTACACCAACCGCCGCGGCGCCGGCCAGGCCAACCGGATGCGCGCCTTCCAGACGACGCGCGAGTTCACGCCCGAGAACGACTACCAGGTCGACCGCGACTACGGGAGCAGCCCGTTCTACTCAGGCATTCGCGACTTCGGCAGCCAGGACCAGATGGCGACCGAATCGCCGGGCAAGATCTGGGACCGCTCGCGTGAACATCTGGGGACGACTGACAAGTCGATCATCACGATGCGGCGCATCCTGCTGAAGGCGGCGAAGGACCTGGCCAACGGCATTGAGCCGCCGGCCGTTGACCCCAGCCTGCCGTACAAAGAGGTTCGCGGCGCTGAGAAAGTCCTCGCCCGCGGCGAGGACTGGCGCATCCTGGGCACGCCCGCCGACCCGTTGCGCCAGAAGATCGAGCAGATGCTACAGACGGAGAAGGCTGAGGTTCCCGCCGCCGGCGGTGGCGGCGCGTAGCATAAGGCCTCAAATTGACCCTTTAGCGGTGGCTCCGGGGGTGTCCCCCGGCTTCCGATGTAGCAGGCCGCGACTGGACTCGCGGCCTTTGTCTGCCCTAGGCTTGGCCCCGTCATTCCCCGCCTCTAGCTAAGTGAGGTTTTCCGTGCCAGACAAGATTCGCGTCGGCATCGTTGGCGCAACCGTGACCACGGGCGGCAGCGGCTGGGGCGCCAACGCCCACGTGCCGGCCCTCAAAGCCCTGCCTGACTACGTGCTCAAGGCCGTGTGCACGTCGCGTGAGGAGACCGCTCAGGCTTCAAAGGAGAAGTTCGGCGCCGAACTCGCCTTCCACAACATCAACGACATGGCCGCACACCCGGACATCGACCTGATCGCCGTGTCCGTGCGCGTGCCGTGGCACTACGACCTGGTCATGGCCGGGCTGCGCGCCAACAAGCCCGTGTTCTGCGAATGGCCCCTGGGCGCCAACCTGAAGCAGGCGCAGGAGATGGCAGAGCTGGCGAAGCAGCGCTCTCTCCAGACAATCGTCGGTTTGCAGGGCCGCAGTGACCCGAGCTGGATGTACGTGCGCGACCTGATCGCCGACGGCTACATCGGGGAGGTGCTGACGGCCAACCTCAGCGTCATGAGCGGCGCAGCCCTGGAGCGCGGCAGCGGCCGGGTCTGGCAGCGCGAGCGCGCCAACGGCGCCAACACGCTGACCATCCCCGGCGGCCACAGCATCGACGCCATGTGCTTCGTCCTGGGCGAATTCGCAGAAGTGCAGGCGCGCGCTGTCACGCGGATCAAGGAGTGGAAGGACACGGACCTCAACCAAATGGTCCCGGTGGACTCGCCGGATGCGATCAGCGTGGCGGGCGTCCTCGAAAGCGGGGCTGAGATCGCGATTCAGGTGGCCAGCGTCCCGTCCAACCCCAGCGGTACGCGGCTGGAGATTTACGGCCGCGAAGGCGCGCTGACAATCACCAGCGGTTCGGCCAACATCGGGCCGAACGTCATCCTGGGCGCGCGGGGCAAGCACACCCCGGTGGAGATGCCGCCGCCGGACAAGTACAGGCTGGCACCGGAGGGGACGCCGCCGGGCCCGCCGCGAAACGTCGCGCAAGCATACGTCCGCTACGCCGACTCCCTGCCGGCGGGCGAGGCGGTGGCGCCGGACTTCGACGATGCCGTCACGCGCCACCGGCTGATCGACGCGATCGAGCGCTCCTCGGCCGAGGGCAGGGCAATCTCGTTGAGGTAGCATCGGGCGGGCGGGACAGGATCAAAGTATACTGAACATAACGGAGGAACTCGTGGCGAAGAAGTACCGGGCAGAGCAGGTCGGCAGTCTCCTGCGCCCTCAGGAAGTCCTGGACGCACACGCCGCCCTGCGCGACGGCAAGATGAGCGACGACCAGGTGCGCGCGATCGAAGACAAGGCGGTCATCGAGGCGATCGCGCTGCAGAAGCAGATCGGCATCGAAGTCGTCAGCGATGGCGAGATGCGGCGCTCCGGCTGGGCAGGCGACTTCCCGGCGTCGGTAGAAGGCTACGTGCCCGGCGCGCCGGCCCTGCGCCTCAGCTGGAGCAACCAGGCTGCGGCGACGCCACCTGCCGGAGTGCAGCCCGGGGGTCAGGTCATCGGCGCGAAGATCAAGCAGAAGCACCGCCTGACCGCCAACCAGGTGCCTTTCCTCGAGCAGCACGCCGGCGGCACGCCCTTCAAGATCACGATGCCTGCAGCCTCGTATGTCACGACACGCGGCTACAAGCCCGGCGTCTCCGAGCCCGCGTACGCCAACCGCAAGGCCGTCCTCGATGACGTCACGGCGATCATCGCCGCCGAGGTCAAGGCGCTGGCCGGCGAAGGCGTCCCGTACATCCAACTCGACAACCCGCACTACCCGGACTACATCGACCAGAGCCGTGTGGACCAGATGAAGGCCTACGGTTGGGACGTCAAGCAGATGATCCGCGACGACATAGCTGCCGACAACGCTGCGCTGAAGGGCTTCGACCGCAGCAACGTTACGCTGGCGATGCACTTCTGCCGCGGCAATGGTGGCCGCGGCGGCTGGCACACCAGCGGCGGCTATGACGCCATTGCCGAGGAGGTCTTCGGCGGCCTGGAGTACGACACCTACCTGCTGGAGTACGACAGCGAGCGATCAGGCGGCTTCGAACCGCTGCGCTTCATGCCGAAGGGCAAGACCGTCGTCCTCGGCCTGATCACGACGAAGTCAGGC
>DATDOP010000043.1:0-2002 GCA_035293185.1 Dehalococcoidia bacterium
TGACGAAGGGAATGCTAGCAGGTACCTGACAGATCTTGTCAGGTGAGAGCCGCCGACGTTTGCGATACCCTGATACGAGGCTGCTTTCGCTGAACCAGCCGCGCAACAGAAAGAACGGGCTCTTGGCCGAAATCCGCATCGAGAACTACCTCAACGAATCCGACTTTTTCGCTTCCATGGCCGAAGACGTGCGACGCGGCCTCACCGCCTCTCCCAAGCAGCTGCCCCCGAAATACTTCTACGACGAGCGCGGCTCTGAGCTGTTCGAGCTGATCACCGAGCTGGATGAGTACTACCCAATGCGCGAAGAAGGCGCGCTGCTCAACGCCGTCTCCCCCGGGCTAATCGCCTCGATTGCGCCTTACGAGATCGTCGAGCTCGGCTCCGGTTCGTCGACGAAGACGCGGGCCTGCCTCGACGCGGGCTGCGCCAACGGTTGCCTCGAACGCTATGTCGCCTTCGACGTCAGCGAGTCGATCGTCCGTCAGGCGTCGGCAGACCTACTGCAACGCTACGACGGCCTGGATGTCTACGGCATCGTCGGCGACTTCTTTCGTCACCTGGACAGGATCCCGCCCGTGCTGGGCAGACGCCTCGTCCTGTTCCTCGGCGGCACGCTGGGCAACCTCTACCGGGACGAGCGCGTGGCCTTGCTGCGCCAGATCGGGGCGCTGCTCGACCCGGACGACCGGCTGCTGGTCGGCGTAGACCTTGTTAAGGACGTGAAGGTCATCGAGCTGGCTTACAACGACCCGGCGGGCGTGACGGCAGCATTCAACAAGAACATCCTCAGCCACATCAACCGCGGCCTCGACGGCGACTTCGATCCCGAGGCATTTCGGCACATCGCCTTCTTCAACACCGAGGAGTCGCGCATCGAGATGCACCTGCAGCCGTCGACGCCGCAGACGGCGCACCTGCGCCGGCTCGACCTGACCGTGACCGTGCAACCGGCCGAGACGATCTGGACGGAGAGCTCGCACAAGTTCACGCCGGAGTCGGTGAACCAGATGCTGACGGCCGCGGGGCTCTCCCTGCGGGAGTGGTACGCCGCGCCGCGCGACATGTTCGGGCTGGCGCTGGCGGGTCCGGCTTAATCTGCCCAGTTGTAAGACTCCGTTAAGTTTTCGCAGCAACGCGGCAGGCTACAATTTACTGCGGTCCCCGCACGACCTGCTTCGGCAGCACCACTTGAGGAATAGACCATGACCAGCATGAGACTCGGGCAGCCAGGCAGGGACCGCGCGTCGCTGGCGGAGGCGTTTCGCGCCGTCAGAGCCCAGACCGAGAAGCTCTGCGAGCCGCTGGAGACCGAGGACTACGTCATCCAGTCCGTCTCTGACGTCAGCCCGCCCAAGTGGCACCTGGCCCACACGACCTGGTTCTTCGAACACTTCGTCCTGGCCGAGGCGCAGGCGGACTACCAGCGCTTCCACCCGATGTACGCCTACCTGTTCAACTCCTACTACAATCTGGCCGGCGAGTATCATCCCCGCGTCAAGCGCGGCGTCCTCTCGCGCCCCACCGTCGCTGACATCTACAAGTTCCGCCACCACGTCACTGAGAAGCTGCTCGAGCTGATCGACTCCGTCACGGACGAAGAGCTGGCGCGTATCGAGCCGACGCTGACCATCGGGCTGAACCACGAGCAGCAACACCAGGAGCTGCTGGTCACCGATATCAAACACATCCTCTGGTGCAACCCGCTGGAGCCCGTCTACCGCGAGCGCGAAGACACGCCTTCGCAGCCTGTGCGGCCCCTGCGCTGGCTGGAGTTCAAAGGCGGCCTGCACGAGACCGGCTTCGACAACGGCTCCTTTGCCTTCGACAACGAGTCGCCGCGGCACCCCGTGTTCCTCAACGACTTCCGCATCGCCGACCGTCTCGTCACCAACGCCGAATACCTGGCGTTCATGAACGACGCCGGCTACCAGCGCAGCGACCTCTGGCTCTCCGACGGCTGGTACACGCTCAACGAGCAGAAGTGGCAGAGCCCGCTGTA
>DATDOP010000044.1:0-4180 GCA_035293185.1 Dehalococcoidia bacterium
CCTGCGCAGACCACTGATCACGGCGCCAATGGTCCGATCGTGTGATACGGCGGGCCTGTTTCGGCCCTGATCGCCCCAAACGCGCTGAAATCGCCGCGATCTTTGGTCCTTGGCAATCGTCCTTCGGTGTGAAGGCGGCCCGGCCGTGAAAAACGACACTGCTCCTAGATAGACGCGGACAGCGTCAAGCAAGCGAAAGAAGGAGCAAGACAATGAACCTGACAATCAACGGCCACAGCAGCACCTGGAAGAACAACCGCAACCGTTACATCGTTGGAATCAGTGGAGTCGCACTCGCCCTCAGCATCGCCATCGGTGGCATCAGCTCTCTGCCCAGCGGCAGCCGCGAGGCGCCGGTTACGCCCAGCATCCAGGGCCAGCCCAGCACCCTGTTCCAGACCGCGGCCGACGCGGTCTTCGCCCTCGACAGCGGCGTCGCGGTCAGCCCCCAGTTCGCCAACTCGGTCGACGCCTACGAAGCCTCCATCGCCCTGGCGTTCGCCCAGCCGGTCGCCCCGACGGCGGTCGACTCCCGCGACGACTACCTGGGCCTGGGCCAGCCCGGTGAGGGTGCGGCCGCCCCGATGTTCGCCACCATGGCGGACGCGGACGCCGCCAGCCACTAACGTCACAGCCGCGAGAGGCGGCTCGTTCAAGGCCACGTCCCAGTGGTTGAAGAGGCCGGGCTCCGGAAGCCCGGCCTCTTTATTGCGTTTGGCTATCGCTGGTGCAGAATCAAGCGGCGGTCCGGCGGGTCCGCTTTGCAACCTTGACGACAGGCTCCGGCTGCCAGAGGACGACGCGGTTGCGGCCGCCCTCCTTCGCCTCATACATCGCCTTGTCCGCCAGATCGATCAGCGCCTCAACTTCGGCGTTGTGCTCCGGACGCGCTGCCAGACCGATCGAGATCGTCACCGGCCCCACGGGCTCCAGGCTGCTGCCGCTGAACGGTGTCGTCTCCGTCGCCCTGCGCAGGCGCTCCGCCAGCGCGTCGGCCTCGGTCATCGTAGCGTCCATGAAGACAACGACGAACTCTTCGCCGCCGTAGCGATAGATGCGGTCACCACCACGGATGCAGTTATGCAGCAGCGACGCGACCTTCTGCAGCGTGACGTCGCCGACGCTGTGGCCGTACTCGTCGTTGAAGTGTTTGAAGTGGTCGATGTCCACCATGGCAACCACCATGCGCCGCTCACCCAGACGCCCCGCCGAAAGGTCGCCCGCCAGATCCTCGGCCAGCTGCAGGCGGTTCGGCAGCCCGGTGAGCGCGTCGTGGTGGGCGCGCCGCTCGCTGGTGTCCGTGGTGTCGGCCGCAACGACGGCGGTCGCTACCTGCGATGCCATCATCTCCAGGATGCGCTGATCCTCGTCGCCGAAGGCGTTGTGCGCCGTCGACCAGCAGTTGAGCAGCCCGACAACCCGGGCGCCCACGATCAGCGGGACCAGGATTCCAGAGTGCAAACCCTGCGCCTGCTGCGCTTCAGTCAGCATGTCCCTGTTGTCGTCGTCTATGCGCAGCGTCCGGCCGCGCTTGGCGGTGCGCCCCATCAGGCCCTCGCCCAGGATCTGCGGCTCCAGTCCCTTCACCGGCTTTCCGGCCTTGGTCAGGCTGCCGATCGGCACCAGTTCGCCGCCGCGGATCAGCCAGAGCACAACCCCTTCGCCCTCCATCAGGCGCAGTGTCTCGCGCACGGTAGCTTCGACGACGTAGCGCAGGCTGAGCGTCTCGGTGATCTCGGAAAACACGTTGTACAGCGCGTTGAGCTGGTTGTTGCGATGCCGCAGCTTTTCAGTGGCAGCACGCAACGATTCCTGCTCCAGCGACATCTTGGTGCGCCCATTCTGGATCAGGCGCCCAATCGTGAAGGCCGCTGCTGCGACGCCGGCAGAAAGCACCAGGATCTGAGGCAGCAGGCTACCCTTCGAGCCGGCAACCGGCGCCGGTCCTGAAACGTCGTGGTCCTGGTTCATCTCGCCCGTAGCGCTTGCAAGTTGCCCTTTGCTACGGATTCACCCCTCGTAAGTATCGTCACGCCGCGCCGGGCGGAAGATAGGTTGACGAGCCGAGAACCTTCGCCTACGATGCCTTGGGCAGCCGGGACACGTGTCGTAAGGCTGCTCTCCGGGCGCGGCGTCGATTCGAAAGAGGCCTCTGATGGCATCTGGCAACCGTATTGAGTCCAGGAGAGACTTGGCGTAAGGCCGCACCGGCAACTACTCGTAAGCCGCCGCCCTGACGCAACGTCAGGGCGGCTTTGTTTTGGAGCGTCGATCATGACAGTCGAAATTCGTACCCTCACACCGGACGACCTCGAGGCCGCAGAGTTAATCGCAGCCCAGGCCTTTGGCAGTCCGCGCCGTCATGGCATCCAGGAGTCAGTCGAACGGGTGAGGCAGAAGTTCGCGGCGGATTGGCACCTGGGCGTCTTCGAAGACGGCGAGATGACCTCCATGATGCGCACGATCCCGTTGGACATGTATCTGAACGGCGGCACCCTGAGTTTCGGCGCCGTCAGCCCCGTGGCGAACTCGCCGCTTCACCGTCGCAAGGGCCACAGCGGCCTGATGTTGCGCGCTTCCTTGCAGCAGATGCGGGAACGCGGGCAAGTGCTCTCCGGCCTGTACACCCCGCACCCGGCCTTCTACCGCCGTTACGGTTGGGAGATCGCTTCTGAGTCGCGCCTCTACAGCTTCAAACCCAAAGACTTCGGGCTGGTGGTTGAGCCCTCCCAGCGCGGAAGCTTCAGCTTTCTGAAGGTCGGCGACTGGCAGAGCCTGGAGCCGATCTACCAACGCGAGGCCAGGCAGGGCAACGGTGCCTTTCGCCGGCCGGAGCACTGGTGGCGTAGCTACGTCGCGGACACATCCTGGCGCCCCGGCACCGACGTGGTCCAGTGGCAGACCGACGCCGGCGTCGCAGAAGGCTACGCGATCTACCAGCAGCCGCCGCGGCCCAACCTGGAATACGAGCTGGTCAGCGTCCTGGTGCGAGAGCTAATCGCGAACTCCCGCGACGCTTATCTCAACCTGCTGGGTTACTTCGGCCGCCACGACATCCACTATGAGGTAACGATCGCGGGCAGCCCGTTCGACGCGCTGCCCGTGCTCTTCGCCGACAGCGAGAAGCTGGAGATCAAACAGGACTGGGCGGTGCTGCTGCGCATCGTCGACTTCGAAGCGGCGATGCGGGCACGCCCGGCCGCGCGCGCCGACGAATCGTCTGAGCTAACTTTGCGCCTGATCGACGAGTCCGCGCCCTGGAACGATGCCACCTGGCGCATCGGCGTCGCCGAGGGCAAGACCTGGGCTGAGAGGGCCACCGGCGCTGCGGAGCTGACCCTGTCGTCGAACGTGCTTGCGCCGCTATTCAACGGCTACCTGGCGCCTCAGACCGCCTGGTCCGCAGGCCTGCTCGAATCGACGGGAGATGACGCATTGGACCGCGCGGGACGCATATTCGCGGTGCGCCGCCCGCCGTTCTTCATCGACCACTTCTAGCCTGCTAGTCAGCTGCAGCCCAGGCACCGCTGTACAGTAGAATTCGGCTGCAATGGAAGCACCACCCGTCCAATACGTCACTACCAGCGATGGCTACAGCATCGCTTACACAGACTCGGGCGCCGGGGTCCCCTTTGTCCTGATGCCCCTCCCGGCCGGTCATGTTCAGATGCACTGGACAGGCCAAAGTCAAATTTCCGGTTGGGTTACATTGCTTTCGGCACGCTACCGTTTGATCCTCTATGACTGCCGCGGCCAGGGCATGTCACAACGAGGCCTCTCACCCGACTTTGACATGACCGCACCGGTGCGTGACCTCAACGCGTTGGTCGATGGGCTCTCGCTGGGGCGTTTCGTCCTGATGGGCTCTCACGCCTCGGGACACACTGCGATCCGCTACGCCGTGGAGCACCCAGAGCGTGTGCTCGCCGTGATTCTGGGCCCGTGTGGTGCCTCAGCCAACAAATGGCCGATGATCTCGGCTGTAGACGTTGCAAAACGAAACTGGGAGTTCTTCCTTGAGATCTTCGCCACGTCCCGAGGAGCGAGATCTACCGATGCACAGAAGACGACAATCGAGTTTCTCAGGCAATCCGTAAGTCAGCAAGACTGGTTAATCATGGCAGGCGCCTGGATGAAGTCAGATGTCTCGCAGCTGCTGCCGTCTATCTCCACGCCAACC
>DATDOP010000045.1:0-4090 GCA_035293185.1 Dehalococcoidia bacterium
AGCACCTTTGATGACAATACGTCGATCAGCTTCAGCACGATGAACCAGCTGTTTGTCACGGTGAATGGCGTGACGGTCACTTCCCCAGTGAGGACGACAGTCGGCGAAGCGTGCATCGGGTGAGCCCTCCTATTCACTGCGCCTTCATCTGCTGGCATCTAGCCCATTTGGACATAATCTATTTAGCCAGGGCTAACCATTAGGGCGATTTTCGATTACTATGGAGCCTCTGGCGGTTGGTGGGGCGATGGGAATACGTACGCTGTGCTGCTGCAGGAGGCTACCCGCGCATGAGATGGATGCTATTAGCGGCGCTGCTTTTGCTCGCAGCCCTCGCCGCCGGTCTCGAAGCTAGCAACCCCCGGCCCATCCAGGCAGCCCCAACGGCTCTCTCGGTTGCGTCACCTACATTCGTTGGCAACGAGGCTGGGATCAGCTTCACGATCCAGGACGACCTGCCCGCACCCGCAACCTCCTCCGTGGTTGACATCTACGCCTCGGCGGCGGTTGGCGTCGGTTCCTTTAGCGGCGTGGGCACGATCTTCGGCTCAGTCGCGGACGCGGATGGCGTGTTCCAGGACGGGCCAACAAACAGGCACACCCAATTCAGCGATGCCGGGGTGGACGGCCTCGATGGTGGCAACACCGCCATTCACGCGCGCAACGGCACCATTGGCTTTTCCTGCGACGCGCCCGGCGTGGTGACAATCACAATTACTCAGCAGAACACGGCTGGGACGGTTGTTTCGCAGTCCATGACGCTCAACTGCGTTGAGCGCGTGGAGAACCCGACGAAGATGGTCGTAGTCGTCAACCCGGAGTCGGTGACGAGTTGCCCGGCCAATGTCCTGGTCTCCGTGCAAGTGCAGGACATCACCGGCAACCCGCTGCCGGATGACACGATCGTCCAGTTCGCAAGCGACTACGGTCAGCTCGTGCCCGGGCCATCGGGGCAGATGTTCGGAGGCTGGGCCCGCGTCACGTTGCAGCTGGACGTGAGCACGCCACCGATCGTCCATGTGCTGGCGAACACGCTCGGATTGCCGGCGAAACGGATCGACATCCTGGCCACCTGCTCTGGGCCCGCGATAACGCCGACCGTCGTGACGTTCACGATTTCGTCTGAGAGCGTCGAGTGCGGCAAGTCGGCATTCATCGCCGGCAAAGTCGTGGACGACGACGGGGCTAACGTTGCTGACGGGACGACGGTCAAGGTGATCGCCGCGAACGGCACCGTCGAGCCCGCTGAGACGACGACTGCCGCCGGCTTGTTCACGGTGACGTACAAGGCGCCGGCGACCGCCGGTGAGGATACCGTGACGGTCGCTGTGAAGGGCTTGTTCAAGTCAACGAAGGTCGCGGTGACCTGTGATGGAGCCGCCGACGCGTCGACTAGCGGCGCGGCCGCCACGGCGGCAGGCGGTGCGGCCGCCCCCGGGACCACCACCAGCGGCGCGGCCGGCGCGGGCGGCACGGGCTCGGCGGCGGGCACGGCAGGCGCGGCGGGCGCGACCGGTACGGGGTCGATCAGGCCTCCGTCAACGGGTGACGCCGGTTTGCAGGACGCGGGACGGGGCAGCCCGGCGATTCTTGGCGCTGTGCTGGTCGCATCGATGCTGTGCGCCGCGTCGCTGATCCGGCGCCGCGCCTGAAGCCAGGTCCTTGCTGAGGATCACCCTGGAGGATGCCCCGCGCGGGCCGGGTTTCAATCTTCCGTAAATGATCGCTCAAGATCGCGGGCCTAGAATGGCGACGATCGATGGGCGTGAAGGAATGATCATGGGAATCTCCGGCGAGAACGCCGCCGCCTTCGGCTCCGCGCTCGAGCAGATCGATGCGGAGCTAAGGTGGGTCTCGCTGCGGCTGCGCGTCGTGGTCGAGAGGTCGCGCCAGAGCCGTTCCGTTGGCCCACCCGCGGAATACCGTGGCCTGTACATCACCGACGAAGAGGTCGATGGCCTGCTGAGCCGCGATCAAGCAGACGTTACGGTGGAGCCGCTGATTGCCCATGCAGCCGCGCTGCGCTGCGAGCTGGACGAGCGCGCGGCGCGCAGCGTTGCCCAGGGCGCGAAACTGCCGCTCGAGCGCATTGTGCGCGACTTCGGACTCAACGAGATGGAGCGCCTGGTGATGATCGTGGCGCTGGCGCCGTACCTGGACGCGGCGTACGAGAAGGTCTACGCCTACGCCAACGACGACATCACCAAGCGCTGGCCAACGATCGGCCTGACGCTTGAGGTGCTCTGCGACGACCAGTCCGACAGGCTGGCGCTGCGGCCGCTGTTCTACCAGGATTCGCCGCTCGTCCGGCACAACCTGATCGTGATCGGGGAGCAGGGACCCGCGGGACAGGCGCTGCCGATACGCCAGCTTTCGCTCGACGCGCACGTCGCCGAGGTGCTGTTGGGCTACGTGGGCCTGGACCCGCGATTGCACGCCGTCGCGCGCCAGATGGGCTTCGAGGAGCGCGGTGGTGGCACCGGCCAGGCGTTGGCTGCAGCGATCCGGCAGCGCATGGACGCCCGCATCTACATCGGCGGGCGCTGGCAGGCGGAGAAGGAGCAGGCGATTGCCAGCGCCTGCGGCCTGCTGGGCGTAGGCCTGGTCAGCCTGAACATGCCGGCATTAGTGCGCGCGCACGAACCGAACAAACTGCTGGCGCTGACGCTGCGTGACGCGCGTTTGCTGGGCGCGGCGTTGATGATCGATGGCTACGGCGGTCAGGACTCGGAGCAGGAGATGGCGGCGTTCTCCGCCGAGCTGGCGGTCGGCCTCAAGGAGCATCCGCTGCCCGTGTTGTTCTGCGACCGCTCGACGACGCCGGCGCACTTGCCCACCGACCTGCACATCCAGTTCGACTTCCCGATGCCGGCTTACGAAGAGCGGCAGGAGAGCTGGCGGACGCTGGGCGGCCTCGACGCGGAGGAGGCGGAGCAACTCGCGGCGATGTATCGTCTCGGCGCGCGCGAGGTGAAATCGACGGTGGAGATGGCACGCAGCATCGCCCACCTCGACGGACGGTCGGCGGTGACGCTGGTTGACCTGAAGACGGCGGCGCGCACGCAGTCGCAGCCGCGGCTGACCAGCCTGGCGCAGAAGATCACGCCGCATTTCACCTGGGACGACATCGTCCTGCCCGATGACAGGATGGCACAGCTGAGCGAGATCTCGAACCAGGTGTTGTTCCAGCACGTGGTCTATGAGGAGTGGGGCCTGGCCAAGAAGTCGTCGCTGGGCCGTGGTGTCTCGGCGCTGTTCGCGGGACAGTCCGGCACCGGCAAGACGATGGCGGCGGAGGTGATCGCCAACGACCTCGGCCTCGACGTCTACAAGATCAACCTCTCGGGCCTCGTCTCCAAGTACATCGGTGAGACGGAGAAGAACCTGGCGCGCGTATTCGAGGAGGCCAGCGACACGAACGCCATCCTGTTCTTCGACGAGGCCGACGCGGTGTTCGGCAAGCGCAGCGAGGTAAAGGACTCGCACGACCGCTACGCCAACATTGAGGTCAGCTACCTGCTGCAGAAGATGGAGGAGTACGACGGCATCGTCGTGCTGGCGACCAACCTGCGCTCGAACCTGGATGACGCCTTCCTGCGGCGCATGCGCGCGATCGTCGAGTTCCCGTTCCCCGAGGTCGATGACAGGCTGAGAATCTGGGAGCGGACCTTCTCACCAGGCGCGCCGAAGGCGCCAGACGTGGACCTGGCGTTCATGGCGCGCCAGTTCCGCATCGCCGGCGGCAACATCCGCAACATCGTGCTGCTGGCGGCGTTCCTCGCGGCCAGCAAGGACGAATCGATCGGCATGTCACACCTGATCCAGGGCGCCAAGCGCGAGTACCAGAAGCTGGGCAGGCTGATCACCGAGTCGGATTTCGGCCGCTGGTACGAGGAGGTGCGGTCGTGAGGCTGCCGGCAAGGGGCGCGTCGCATGTCTGAGGTTGAGCAGGTGCGCCCCGACACGGTGATGGCCTCTCGACAAGGACCGGAGCGCGAGAGTCAGGCTCCGGACCTTGCTGCCGTGGACCAACGGCCGGGTCTCCTGGCTGTGCTCCCGCCTCATGACAGCACGATCCCGCTGCGCGCAC
>DATDOP010000046.1:0-3069 GCA_035293185.1 Dehalococcoidia bacterium
GAGAAGACGGACGAGGGCATCCTGGTGACGCCGGAAGACCCGAATGCGATCCGGATCAAGGTCGACGGCAAGTTCGTGAACGCGGACGAGTTCTTCAGCGAGCTCGGCTTCGACGACAGCGGCGATGATTCGCCCGCCGACGCCGCCGAGGCGCTGCTGATCGTCGAGCGTGACGGCAAGGCGTACCTGGGCGAGTGCTCCGAGCTGCAGGACTTCAGCGGCGCTGACAGCGAGGACCCCGTCCCGACGCCGTCCAACTCCGGGACGACCTCGACCCGAGCGCCGAGCAACGTCGCGACCCTCGCGCCATCGACTTCGACCAGCACGCCGGCCGCCGGGACGAATCGGCCGGGCGGAACGCGCGCGACCGCGGTGAGCCTGGGCGCGAACGTCGTCGTTGAGGGGACGTGGCGCGTGAGCGTGACGTCGGTGAACAAGGACGCGGCGGACGTGGTGGAAGCGAACTCGTTCTTCTTCGAGGAGCCGGCGGCCAACGAACGCATGGTGCTGATCACCGTCAAGGCCGAGAACATCTCGAAAGACGACGAGGCGCAGTCGATCGGCGACTTCGAGTTCAACCTGACGGGGTCGCGCAATCAGCTGTACAACAGCTACGACGACGAGTACTCCTGCGGGTTCCTGGAGGAGTCGCTCCAGGCGGACCTGTTCCCGGGCGGCCAGGCGAGCGGCGACATCTGCTTCCGCGTCCCGCGCGACGAGACGAACCTGCTACTGGTGTACGACGGGTTCATCGAGGGCGATACGTACCTCAAGCTGGACTAGCGCTTCGGGCAAACGGGCAAACGGGCAGACTGGCAAAGAGAGTTCGGGCGTCGTACGCTCCTCGGCGGGAATGGGGAGGTGCCGGATGCCGTTTGCCAGCGTGCGTGACCTGAACATGTATTACGAGATCGCGGGCACGGGGCCGCGGCTGCTGTACATCAGCGGTACGGGCGGCGACCTGCGCGGGCAGCCGCGCGTCTTCGATGGGCCGCTGCCGGGGAGCTTCGAGGTGCTGTCGTACGACCAGCGGGGGCTGGGGCAGACGTCGAAGCCGGACGAGGCGTACTCGATGGCGGACTACGCCGACGATGCGGCGGGGCTGCTGGACGCGACCGGCTGGGAGAGCTGCCTGGTGATGGGCGTGTCGTTCGGCGGGATGGTGGCGCAGGAGATGGCGCTGAGACACCCCGCGCGAGTGGAACGGCTGGTGCTGTGCTGCACGAGCAGCGGCGGCGCCGGCGGGTCTTCTTACCCGTTGCACGAGCTGCAGCACATGGCGCCTGCAGAACGCGCGGTGTTCCAGATTTCGATTACCGACAAGCGCAAGGACGCGGCGTGGCAGGCCGCGAACCCGGACGCGGTGCGCCAGGCGGTGGAGATGGCGGCCGCGGGCAACGCGCGGCGACAGGCGGAGCCGGGCGGCGAGATGGGCTATCGGCGGCAGCTGGAGGCGCGGGCGGCGCACGACACGTACGATCGCCTGCCGTCGTTGACGATGCCGGTGTTCCTGGCGGGAGGACGCTACGACGGCCAGGCGGCGCCGGCCAACCTGGAGACGCTACGCGAGCGCATCCACGGGTCGCGTCTCGAGTTTTTCGAGGGAGGGCACGGGTTCACGCGCGACGACCCGAAGGCGCTGCAGCGGATCACGGCGTTTCTGCTGGGCAAGCTGGACTAGTAAGCACACCAGGGTCATCGAAGCGATGTCGCTGGAGTCGTTCATCCGCGCGATGCCGAAGGTGGAGCTGCACGTCCACCTCATCGGCAGCGTACGGCCGGCGACGCTGATTGAGCTTGCCGAGCGCCACGGGCGGCCGCTGCCTGAGCCCAGCCTGGCCGAAGGGCAAGGGTGGCCGGCGTTCCGAGACTTCAGCCACTTCCGGGACGCGTACACTGCCGCGTCCGGGCTCGTGCGTTCGGCGGAGGACATCGAGCTGGTGGCGCGGCAGTTCCTGGAAGACCAGGCGTCGCAGGGCGTGGCCTACACGGAGGTGACGTTCACTGCCTACGGCAACCATTTCATCCGCGGCATACCGATCACCGAGCAACTCGCGGCATTGAGGCGGGCGCGTTCGTGGGCGGAGGCGAGCCTGGGCGTGACGATGCGCATCGTGCTCGACATCCCGCGGGAGAGATCGCCTGAAGAGACGCTGGTGGTGGCCGACTGGGCGATCGACGGCATGAGCGAAGGTGTCGTCGCGGTGGGACTCGCCGGTGACGAGATCAGCGGCCCGGCAGACCGTTTCATCGAGGCGTTCGAGCGCGCGAAGGCGGCAGGCCTGGGCCGAGTGCCGCATGCGGGTGAGATCGCGGGGCCAGAGAGCATCCGCGACGCGTTGCAGCGGCTGGACGCGAACCGCATCGATCATGGGGTGCGTTGCCTGGAGGACCCTGAGCTTGTTGCCGAGCTGCGCGACCGTCAGATCGCGCTGGACGTTTGCCCGACGAGCAATGTCCGTACGGGGGTGTTCGCAAGCCTTGAGACGCATGCGCTGCCGCGGATGATCGAGGCGGGACTCAACGTGACGATCGGCTCGGACGACCCGCCGATGTTCAATACGACGCTGACGGGCGAGTACCTGGCGATTTGCGCGGCCTACGGCTGGGGCGCCGCTGAGGTAGAGCAGCTGGTGCTCAACGGCGTGAGGGCTTCGCTGTTGCCGGAAGGTGAGCGCTCAACGATGGAGACGCATTTCGAGGCGGAGTTGACGCGTCTGCGGCGGGAACACGGCGTGTAGGGACTGCGGCGACCGTTAGAGGAGGCGGCGCAGGGGTTTGCGGCCGGGGCGGGGGTCGTAGTTGGCTTTGAACATTTCGAGCTTGTCGCGCTCGATGAGGTACTTGCCGGCGAAGATGACGGCGGGCACCTTCTTCTGCTTGATCAGGCGGCGCAGGCTCTGAGGGTGGATGCCGAGGATGCGGGCGGCTTCCACCAGGTCCAGGTAGTTATCGAAGGGATCGCTGACCATCGTGCCTCGATACTGAAGGTGGGGGACACCCCCATGCCCCTGTACTGGAGATGGGGGACACCCCCAAGCCCCCGCTGAAGAGATGCATTGAGCGCTG
>DATDOP010000047.1:0-2029 GCA_035293185.1 Dehalococcoidia bacterium
TTGAAGCTGACGGAGCGCTGCTCGTGGTGGGATTCCAGCCGTTCGAGGCGGTTCAGGCGCTTGAGGCGCCCCTGGGCCTCGGCGGCGCGCTGGCCGGCGCGATAGCGGTTGATAAACGCCTGCTCTTTGGCGATGTACTCCCGCTGCGCCGAGTAAGCCTGCTCCGCGCGGGCGAGGTCGGCGTCACGCAGCTCTTCGAACTTGCTGTAGTTGCCGGGATAGGCCTTGAGGTGGCGGTTCTCGACGTGCCAGATGCGCGTGGCGATTTTGTCGAGGAAGTAGCGGTCGTGCGACGTGACGATGACGGTGCCGGGCCACTTGGCCAGGAAGCCCTCCAGCCAGCGCAGGCCGTAGAGGTCGAGGTGGTTGGTGGGCTCGTCCATGAGCAGCAGGTCGGGCGCCGCGATCAGGGCACGGGCGAGGCCGACGCGGCCGCGCTGTCCGCCGCTGAGGACGGAGAGGGGACGGTCCCAGTCCGGCTCCTCGAAGCCGAGGCCGGTCATGATCTGGGCGAACCGCAATTCGACGGTGTAAGCGCCCTCTGCCTCCATGCGCTGCAGCAGCGACGCGTAAGTCTCGGAGGCATCGAGGTCGCCGTCAGCCATCGCGGCGGCGGCTTCGTGTAGCGCGTCTTCCAGGGCGATGACTTCCTCGAGCGGCGACAGGACCTCCTCGCGCACCGTGCGGTCACCGTGAACGAGGGGCGGTATCTGTTCGACAAGGGCGTAGCGCAGCCAGCGGGCGGCGCTGCGTTGACCGGCGGTTGGACGCTCGCTGCCGGCGAGCACGCGCAGCAGCGTGGTCTTGCCGGCGCCGTTGCGCCCGACCAGGCCGATGCGCTCGCCGGGGTTGGCCTCGCAGCTGATCGATTCGAGGATGTCGTTGGCGCCGTAGGAGACGGCGACGTTACTCAGAGACAGCAGGCTCATGAGTACAGGGTACAGAGGGCGTGGGGCATAGGGCATAGGGCATAGGCATAGGCATAGGGCATAGGCATAGGGCATAGGGCATGGGGCATGGGGCATGGGCATGGGGCATAGGCATAGGCATAGATTCGCGGGGCTGAAAGGAACTCAGGGCTTGGATGCCTGCTTTGTGGGTACTGCTGTGCTAGCGTGGCGGCGTGAAGCTGAGGCAGCTGTACGAGGTCTACGCGGCGCCGGCGCGGGCGACGATGCCGCTGGGCGTGCGCGTGAACGATGTGCTCTACGCCGGCAACCTGACGGGCGCCGATCCTGTGACGGGTGCTATCTCCACTGACGCGAACGTGCAGCTAGACCGGGCGCTGGCGCTGCTGGGTGGGGTGGTGCAGCGGGCGGGTGGCAGTCCGGCCAGCCTGCGCAAGCTGCACGTCTGCGTGGCGCGCGAGGCAGACGCGGCGTGGATCATGAGGGCGCTGCTGGAGCTGGCACCGATGGCCACCGTGAGTGCGGGCGAGGCGCCGCTGCCGCAGGGCTGCTTGCTACGGCTAGATGCGTTGGCGGCGTTTGACCGGAGCGACGAGTTGGACGCGGAGCTGATCTTCCCGGGCTCGACGCCGGCGGGCGCGCGCATCGGCGACGTGCTGTTCAGCGCGGGAGTGACGGCGGTGGACGCCGAGACAGGCGCGCTGATCGGCGACACGGCGGTGCAGATGCGCGACGCCTTCGACAACCTGGACCGGCTGCTGAGCGCCGCGGGGACGGACCGAAGGTCGATCCTGCGGATCGGCGGGTACCTGCGCGACCTGGACGAGAAGGACGTGCTGAACGAGGAGATGGTGCGGCGCTTCCCGGACGCGTCGCGGAAGCCGGTGCACAAGTACGTGCCGGCATCGCTACCACCGGGTGTCGCGACGAGCCTGCAGGTGATCGCGAGAATTGGCGTCGAGCGCGAGATCATCGAGATCGAGGGGATCAAGCACAACGACCCGATCTCGCTGGGCGCGAAGGCGGGGAACCTCGTCGTGTCGTCACGCGTGCAGGGACGGCTGCTGGAGAGCGCCTCGGCGCAGGCGGAGCGGCTGATCGAGTCGCACGCGCGCACCGTG
>DATDOP010000048.1:0-9057 GCA_035293185.1 Dehalococcoidia bacterium
GGTGTAAAATAGAAGTGGAGGAAGGGCCCGCGAGGGGCCCGGAAAAGAGAACAGAGGGAAGGTGATCGGGGAGTAATGGTACACGCTGAAAGAGCGCAGGCCACCCCGGCTCCAGGCTCCTGAACCGCCTGTCGTCACCAACAGGAACGAAGGAACCAGGTTTCGCCAGTATCGCGACGAACGGTTCGGTTAGCGAGTAAACGCTGAGACGGCGGGGATTGTGGGCTGAGGCGGAGCCGGTAGCACGATAGTCGGAGGGCAGATCAAATCTCCATCCGTGTTAGCAAGAGAGCCCCAGGCGGTGGTACCGCTTGGGGCTCTCTTCTTTTTCAGTTGCAGGACGGCGGGGTTAACCCGCCTTCCTGGTTCACGCTGGGGCTAAGTGCGGAGCGCCGCCGCGGGAACACGAATGTAGGTGACGAGTTGCACCTCGCAGCCCGGGACCCACTGCGGGATCTCGTCAATCTCCGGTTCCCAATCGTTCGGGAACGGTCCGTTGGTTTGACCCAGTGCGTTCAAATCGACGAGGTCACCGTCGGTATCCGCGAAGCCCGCCTTGCACGTCCAGACATAGTGGCCCGAAGCGCAGCCCTTAATCGAGTTCGCTGGGACGGGAGCAGAGCCGGTGCAAGTTCCACCGCCGCCAGTGCCGCCGCCGTCGCCGCCAGTGCTGGCCATCTCGCATTCCAGCGCGATCGTCGGGTTGCCGGAGCCGCCGTCGCTGATCACGACGACCACGCTGCCGATCTCATCATCGAAGGTGCATTCCAGCCCCTTGAGTTGCTCGATCGAGGTGAAACCGCCCGGCGCGCCGGGATCGCCCTTGTCGCCTTTGTCTCCCTTGTCACCCTCTGGGCCTTGCGGTCCAGCGACGCCCGGAGGGCCTTGAATCCCCTGTGCACCCTGAGCGCCCGCGGCGCCGGTGTCACCCTTTGCGCCCTGAGGTCCGGTTGCACCGGTGTCGCCCTTGGGTCCTTGCGGACCGGTTGGTCCTGCTAGGCCTGCGGGTCCAGCGGGGCCTGCGGGTCCGGCAGGACCTTGAGCGCCGCGTTCGCCGGGCGTGCCCGTACCACCGGAGCCGCCGTCCTTGTACCAGAACAGCAACTTCTCGTGGTTGCGGCAGCGATCCCACTGGTTGACGATCCGGACGTCGCCGTTGCCTTTGGCGACGCAGGCGTAGATCTTGTTGGCGTTGCTGTTTGTGTGCGCGTCTGCCAGGTGTCCTGCCCCGAACATCGCCAGCGCCGCCGCTGCACCGATGATCAACAGGCCGAAGCGTGACATCACGCCGAAGCCAATATTAACCAGATTCCGACTCATCTTGGCTAACCTCAACTGCTATTACGACTCTTTGAGAATATGGAACGCCGTAATAGGAATATCGGCTGCCCAGATCTGAATCTGAGTAGTTGTGTCACAAAGATTTTTCGAAGCGGGATATCTCAGTTTGAGACAGGTGTCGCCCCCTCAGGAGTCAGCCAGAGGACGGGACGCGCTCTGCGCTAGTCCAGCAGCGCCTGGTACACCCCGACGCGTAGATCCCGGCCCAGCGCAACCGGCGGCCCCATGCCCAGCATTTGGGTCATGAACACGACGCCCAGTTGATCGGCGGGCGAGACGAAGAAGTGGGTCGATGCAGCACCCGCCCAGTGGTACTCGCCTGCCGTGCCGACGCACCCGGATGCCGCAGGGTTGGTCAACACCGCGAAGCCTAGGCCAAACCCGGTGCCAAGCGCTATCTCGCTATCACCCGGCAGATGATTCATCCTCATGTACGCAAGCGTACGTGGGCCGATGACACGTTCACCGTCAAGTTGACCGCCATTCAGCAGCATCTTGACGAAACGCGTGTAGTCATCAGCCGTGGAGCAGAGGCCGCCTACGCCGGAGAAATACGTCCCTTGCCGCGCGAACGGGCTGGTCGTCGGAGCGTCGTACAAGTCGTAGCCGCCCGGCGCCTGCCGGTAATAGGCAGCGAGCCGGTCGTGCTTTGCGGGTGTCACGAAAAAGCTCGAGTCTGGCATTCCCAGCGGCTCAAAGATGCGCTCGCGAAGATATTGGTCGAGAGGCCTTCCGCTCAGCACCTCCACCAGGTATCCAACTACGTCCGTCGAGACTCCATAGATCCAGCGCGTGCCAGGATCGGCTTCGAGTGGTAACCGGCCCAACTTGACGATCGTGTCGTGCAAGGTGCCGTCGTGACCGATTCCAGCGACGCCGTTGTTCAAGTAGAGATGGGAGACCACGGTTAGCGCTGGAGTACCGCCGCCAATTGGGGCTGAAGACAGGCCGGAGGTGTGACAGAGGAGGTCGCGGACGGTCATCTCGCGAGAGGGAGGCCGCGTCTCGTAGTGGCGGGCGTCTCCGGCGGTGAACACCTCCAGGCCTGCGAATTCCGGAATGTATTTCGAGGCGGGGTCGTCGAGTTGAAAGAGGCCTTCTTCGAAGAGCTGCATCAGCGCCAGGCTGACGATCGGTTTGGTCATGGAGTAGATGCGGAACATGGCGTCGCGGCGCATCGGCTTGCTTGCTTCGTCGTCCATGCTGCCGACCGTCTGGAAGTGCACGACACGTCCGTGCCGCATGACGACTGTTATCGCGCCCGAAATCTTGCGCTCATCAAGGCGACGCTGGATGACCTGGTCGAGCCGATCCAGGCGCGAGGAGGACATGCCAACATCCTCAGGTTTGGCCTCGATGGCTTCCTGAACCCTGCCACTCGTCGTCGTCATCCCTGATCCTCCGTGCTACTAGTACGGGTGCCTACTTGAGGCCCAGCGCCTCTTCGACCGCCTGCTCGACGATCGTCGCGGTGGGCTGGGACTCCTGGGTGCTGGTGAGGCCGTTCTTGGTCAGCGCGAAGGCGTAGTTGCGCTCACGGTCCGCGAAGCCGACGGAACCACCGGAGCCGGCGTGGCCGAAGGCATTGGGTCCGGCGCCTTCGGCGGCGGTGAGGCCGGGACCGGCCAGCCAGTAGCCCAGCGCCTTGCGCGTCGCGGTCTTGAAGCGCCCGTCGATCGCGTCCGTCTGCAGCACCGTCGCCTTGTCGATGCGGCCGGCGGGCAGGATGCGGGCGCCGTCCAGCTCGCCGTTGTTGGCGAGCGCGGCGTACATCCGCGCCAGGGAGCGGGCGTTGGTGATCAGGCCGCCTGCCGGGCTGACGCTGCGACGGAACTCGCTGCGGTTGTAGCGCAGGCGGCCCATGGCCACCTGGTCGTCGTACAGGGTCGCGACGCGGGCTTCCTGATCCTCCGGCGCGCCGAGGAACATTGAATCGAGGCCGAGGGGACGGCAGACTTCGTCCTGCATGAACCGGTCGATGCGGCGGCCGTCGACGAATTGCAGCGTCCTGGCGAGCAACCAGCCGTAGGTTGTGCCGTGGTAGTGCGTCTTGCTGCCAGGCTCGTAGGCGGGCTCGGTCTGCGCCAGCTCGGCGCAGATGCCGTCGTAGTTCAGCGGGTCCTTGTCGAAGGCAGCAGGGTCGTCCGGCAGGCCGGCGCGATGCGTCAGTACGTGACGGACCGTGATCGCGCTCTTGCCCTTGGCGGCGAACTCGCGCCAGTACTTGGCCAGCGGGTCGTCGTAGTACATCTGGCCGCGCTCGACGGCGATGTGGACGCAAGTGGCGGTTGGGCCCTTGGCGCTGGAGAAAGATGGAAACAGGGTGTCGCCGTCCACGGGCTTGCCGGCGTCCTTCTCGGCCAGACCCGCCCAGGTATCGATGACGAGCTTGCCGTCTTTGTAGGCGGCGACCTGCAGGCCTACCTCACCGCTGGTGATCAGCCGCTCCAGCACGGCCCGCACCTTGTCGTTCGCGTCAGTCACAGTCGCCTTCTTTCACTCGCTTCGTGCTTTGACTTCGAGGCGCCTCGGCTCCGGCCCCTGGTCGATTGAGACGGCACGAACCACCCTGCCCCAGATTGCCGCGCCTGGCTGCCGCGATGGCTCGCAAAGACAGATCAAGGGTAGTAGCGCTAGCCACCAATCCGGTCGGCCATGAACTTTGTCGGGGTCATGAGGATGGCGACGCGCTTGCCCATGGGACGCGGCGGCGGAGCAGGGGCGCCTTCGGGTCGCGGTGGCGCGGCCCGGGGGCCGAAGCGCTCCAGCAGCTGCGCCATCTCCGCCTCGTCCTCGATCAGCTGCGCGGTGCCGTAGACCAGGAGGAAGCCGCGTCCGTCGGGCACGACCAGCGAGCAGCCGGGGTTGCGGCGCAGGTTGCGCATCTTGAACGACATCGCCTGGCCGCCGAGCAAGAACTGCTTGCCGTCGAACTGGTAGCCGATGTAGGACTGCTGCGGCGAGCCGTCTTTGCGTCCGGTCGCGAACACGCAGAGGCGGTGCTCCCGCAAGAACTGCGTGACTTCCGGTGTAGCGTCTGCCATCTAAAGAACCTCCGTGAATCCCAACAGGATGCGAGCAGGGGCGGCGTACGTCCAGCCGGCCGCAGACGTTCCGTACCTGCGCTTAGCTTAGCGTCGTTGGATAGAAGCTGCGTGGCGTCAGCAGGATGACGACGCGGTCTTCGCGCTTCAGGCGTGCCTCCAACTCGGCGTCTGTCTCCTTGCGCAGCGCGATTTGCCGGATGCGTTCCCTGTGCAGGTGCAGCACCTCGGCTGAGTTGCGGACGATACGCGCGGCGCCGTAGACGATGAGCTGTCTCGAGCCGTCGATCACCGCGAGTGAGACTTCCGGGCGGACGCTGATATTCTTGGCCTTCTGAGTCGGCGCGCGGGTGCTGATCGCCAGCGTCGTGCCATCGAACTGATAGGCGATCAGCGTCAGCTGGGGGGCGCCGCTCTTCTTGCTGGTTGCGAGCACGCCCGTGCGGTGCCCGCGCAAGTAGTCGAGGATCGATGCGTCAAGGTTGCTCATCGGCCTGCCTCCTGGCTGCGGGGACAGTGTACCGATCAAAGGCCAGTAGCCCTCATCGTGATACGAAGGATGGCGAGGAAAGGATGCTGCGCGGCCAACACGAGACGCGGAATCTCGCGCGGGAGCAGAATGGAGAGGCGGTGATACCTAGACTGCCGCGGCGTAGACCTCGGGACTCAGCGGCCTGGAAGCCGGTTTCCGGGGCGCTACCTTCGCTGCGCTAATCCGTTGGTTCGACTGAAAGAAGAGCAGTACTCCGCGGTTGCCCATCATGTCCAGGGTCCCGCGTTCAAGGACCTGGACGAGTTCGAATCCGCGTGCGTTCATGTCCTGCAGCACCGAGTTGATCTGCGCTTCATTAGCCAATGCCTCTCGGACCACGTTGACCTTAGCCATGTCCCTCCTCCAGCGCACGCCGCCCGGCGCGCTCATAGATTCTGTCGGCTCAGTGCCATGGTGACTTCAGATCGCAGAGCGGGAAATACGGTCATCTACTGATATCGAGCCTTGACAGGTGACTAAATGGTCACCTATCATCCGCCGCATGGAGGACGACCGCGTATTTCGCGCGCTGGCAGACCCGACGCGCCGCCTGCTGCTGGACCAGCTGTTCGAGCGTGACGGCCGCACGTTGACGGAGATGGTCTCGCTGCTGGAGATGACGCGCTTCGGGGTCATGAAGCACCTGCGCGCCCTGGAAGACGCCGGACTCGTGGTCAGCAGACGTCGCGGCCGCGAGAAGCTCCACTACGTCAATCCGGTACCGATCCAGCTGCTCTCGGACCGCTGGATCGGCAAGTACGCCGAGCGGGTCAGTGCCCTGGCGGACCTCAAGGCCGCCCTGGAAGGAGAAGAGACCATGTCCGCAGACACCGTTGCCAGGGCGAGTCAGGTCTACGAAGTGTTCATCAACGCCCCGCGTGAGAAGGTCTGGCAGGCGATCACGAGCGAAGAGTTCACCGTGCGCTATTTCTTCGGCACCCGCCTGCGCTCAGACCTCAAGCCGGGGTCGCCGTTCACCTACTTCTCGGGCGACGGCTCTGCACCGCTGGTCGAAGGGCAGGTCATCGAGTCCGACCCGCCGCGGCGCCTGGTGCACACCTGGCGCTCGATCTGGTCGCCCGAGCTGGCCGCCGACGCGCCGAGCCGCCTCACCTGGGAGCTGGAAGCCCTGGACGGGGGCGTGACGAAGCTGCGCGTGGTCCACGATGAGTTCAACGGCGAGACCGCGACCTACAAGGAGGTCGGTGGCGGCTGGATGTGGGTGATCAGCAATCTCAAGACCCTGCTGGAGACGGGCGAGCCGCTACCCGCGCGTAGTTAAGGCCGTCCGCGTGCCTCAGCGGTCGTGGAAGGTGCGCTCGCTGCTGTAACCCAGCGTCGGGCGGATCACCAGCTCTTCGACCTGGACGTGCGGCGGCTGGCTGACGGCGTAGACCACGGCGCGCGCCACGTCGTCGGACGCAAGGTAGACGCCGGGCTGCTCGTCGAGGACGCGCTCGAGGTGCTGGGCGTAGTACTCGCCGCTCTTGATCCCGGCGGCAGCGGGGTCGACGCCGATGGTCCGGGCCGTGTCTTCGAGCAGGCGCTGGGGCTGGTTGCGGCCGATGTTGGTCAGCGTGAGCCCGGGAATGACGACGGTCAGCCGGATGCCGGTCTCGATCAGCTCCTCGCGCAGGCTCTCCGTGATGTAGTTCATGGCGTGCTTCGTGGCGGTGTAGACCTGGCCGCTGGGGCGCAGGAAGCGCGTGGTGCCGCTGGACATGTTGACGATGTGGCCGCTGCCCTGGGGCTTCATCACCCGGATGGCCTCACGGCAGCCGATGAGCAGCGCCAGGAGGTTGGTCTCGATGATCTCGCGCCACTTCTCCACGTCGCCTTCGCTGATCGTGCTGCGATGGCTGACGCCGGCGTTGTTGAGCATGACGTCGAGCCGGCCGAACTCGCGCACCGTGTCGTCGACCAGCCGCGACATCGCGTGCTCGTCGCGCACGTCGGCGGCGCGCGACAGAACCCTGCCGCCGGCAGCCCTGATCACACCTGCGACTTCGTCTAATCCAGCCTGGTTGCGCCCGACGATCGTGACCGCCGCGCCCTCCGCCGCCATGGCGATGGCGGATGCGCGCCCGATACCGCTGCTGCCGCCGGTGACAATCGCCACCTTACCTTCGAGGTTGCCCACCCGGTCTGCTCCTTGACTAACGTGTATCGGGGCCTGGGTGATTCTAACGCCGGTAGCGGGCGCCGCGGCGGCCGGGTTTGTAGCTGACGCCGCGCATGCGCCGCCCGCCCGCGACGCCGCGTGCGGTCCAGCTAGACAGCACCTACCTGGACGAATTCGCTCTCGGAACTCGGAGGCGGCACTGCGAGGCCTTCTTCTTTCAAGCCTTCGATGTGCAGTTCAATCGCCTGACACACGAGGCGTAAGGCCTCCTTGCGCGTCTCAGCCACGGCGACACAGCCGGGAAGGTCGGGCACGTATGCTCCCCAACTCGTCTCACCGCGTTCGATGACAACCATGTAACGCATGGCGCTTGCTTACTCCTTAAGACCTGCCTGCTTCAGTATAGAGTTCAAAGTGCCCGGCGGCACGTCAAGGCTTGGTTTGCCGGCCAGAGTAACGATCCCCGGCTTGACGTTATGTTTGAATTGGCGGTGACTACCTCTGGTGCGCACCAGCCGCCAGCCATCTGCTTGCAGGAGCCTGAGCAGCTCTGCGACTTTCAATCGGCTCGCGGCTTAGCGCCGGTAGCGGGCGCCGCGGCGGCCGGGTTTGTAGCTGACGCCGCGCATGCGCCGCCCGCCCGCGACGCCGCCGTCTGAGAACGGCACGACGCCTTCCTGCCCGGCGACGGCGGCGAGCTCTTTCAGCGACTCCGTGTCGCTGATCAGGGCCTTGCGCAGCTCGATGACCTGGTCGCGCAGGCCGGCCGCCTTCTCGAACTCGAGGGCCTTCGCGGCCTTCTTCATCTGACTCTCGAGCTCCATGACCATGCGCATCAGCTCGTCCTTCGGCAGGTTGCCGTCGACGCTGTATTCGCCCTTCTCTTCCGCAACCTTGCGCAGACGGTCCGTGATGTCGCGGATCTCCTTTTGGATACCCACCGGCTCGATGCCGTGCTCCAGGTTGTAGGCGACCTGGACTTTGCGGCGGCGCTCTGTCTCGTTCAGCGCCATGCGCATCGAGTCCGTGACGATGTCGGCGTACATGATCACGTGGCCGTTGACGTGACGCGCGGCTCGGCCGATGGTCTGGATCAGCGAGCCGCCCGACCGCAGGTAGCCCTCCTTGTCGGCGTCGAGGATGCAGACCAGGCTGACCTCCGGCAGGTCGAGGCCCTCACGCAGCAGGTTGATGCCGACGACGACGTCGTAGACGCCGAGACGCAGGTCGCGCAGGATCTCGACGCGCTCCAGCGTGTCGATCTCGGAGTGCAGGTAGTGGGTGCGTACGCCCATCTCCAGCAGGTAGTCTGCCAGGTCCTCGGCCATTTTCTTGGTCAGCGTCGTGACCAGTACGCGCTCCTTGCGCTCCGCCCGCTCGCGCACTTGCTCCAGCAGGTCGTCGATCTGCCCCTTCGTCGCCTTGACTTCGACCGAGGGGTCGATCAGGCCCGTCGGCCGGATGATCTGCTCGACGGTGTTCTCGGTGTGCTCGCGCTCGAACGGGCCCGGCGTGGCAGAGACGTAGATCACGCGGTCGATGTGGTCTTCGAACTCGCTGAAGTTCAGCGGACGGTTGTCCATGGCCGAGGGCAGGCGGAAGCCATAGTCGACCAGCGTCTGCTTGCGCGACACATCGCCGAAGTACATGCCGCGCACCTGCGGGATGGCGATGTGCGACTCGTCGATGAACAGCAGCCACTCGTCGGGGAAGTAGTCGAGGAGCGTCCAGGGCGTCGAGCCGGCGCCGCGGCGCGCGAGATGGCGTGAGTAGTTCTCGATACCGGAGCAGTAGCCCGCCTCACGCAGGCTCTCGATGTCGTAGCGGGTGCGCTCCTCGAGCCGCGACGCCTCCAGGATGCGGCCCGCTTCCTTAAGCTCCGCGAGCCGCGCCTCCAGCTCCGCCTCGATGTCATCGATCGCCTGCTCGAGCTTGTCCTTCGACGTGACGAAGTGCTTCGCGGGGTAGATGTCGAGGGAGTCGCGCTCGGCCAGCAGCTCGCCGGTCAGCGGGTCGAT